>WFRG01000001.1 GCA_015486705.1 Hippea sp.
AACGATATCAATTAGCTCCCTGTCCACGTACATCGGCTCAATGGAGCTGATTCTGATCCGAAAATCACTGCCAATCTTTGGTATTTCCTTAAGAAGCTCCTTAAAATTTGTGTACGAACCAATATTTGTTCCTGTAAGGACAATTTCCGCAAAGCCTTTGTTTATCAGTTGTCTAATTTCCTCTATAACCAACTTTTTGGGTTTGTCTCTCTCTTTACCCCTCAGAAAAGGGATTATGCAATACGTACAGTGGTTGTTGCAGCCCTCTTGTATCTTAACAAACGCCCTGCTTTTTCCTTCAAAATCGTGTATTGTCGATGTTAATGGGTAGTACTTTGTCTCTTCGCTATAATCATCAAACTGTTCTTCTATAACCTTTAATATGTTGTTCTTGTAACTGTTGCCCACCAAGATTACTTTGCCTTTTAGGTTTTCCTCTAAATAGCTATCGCAGCCCGTGTAGATAACGGTGCCAATTTTTGAAAGTCTTTTGGCAAGCATCCGCGCCTCTTTAGATGCCTTTGATGTTACGGAGCATGAATTGATTATAAAAAAATCCGCCTTTTCATTTATATCGACAACATCTATATTTTTTTGCTTTAACTGTTCAATCATAAGTTGTGTTTCGTATTGGTTGAGCTTGCACCCGAAAGTTGCGATGGCCACCCTCATAGAGTTCCTTTTGTGGACATTACCTCACTTGAGGGTTTTATGGCCATCTTGATGCTGTATGCGAATGATTTGAAGATGGCTTCCGTTATGTGGTGCTTGTTTGCTCCGTAGAGCTGTTTTATATGCAAAACAACAGACGCATTGTTTACGAATGCCTTAAAGAACTCTTCAATTAACTCGCTATCGAAGTTTCCTATGTTGCCAAAGAGCCTGCAATCGAAGTTTAGGTATGCCCTGTTGCATATATCTACGCTTGATAAAACCAGTGCCTCATCCATTGGTATTACAGCATAACCGTAGCGAGCAATCGTTTTATTCTCCAAAGCCTTTTTGAAGGCTTGGCCCAAAACTATACCTACATCTTCGACTGTGTGGTGAAAGTCTACGTCCAAGTCGCCCTTTGCCTTAACTTGCAAATCAATACATGAGTGTTTTGAGAATGCCTCTAACATGTGGTTGAAAAATCCAATGCCCGTATCGATTTCGTATTCGCCTTTGCCGTATAGATCCAGCGTTACGTCTATGGACGTTTCTTTCGTTGCCCTTTTTAGGTTTATCTTCATCTGTCCCTCTCAACAACGAGTCTTGCGATGTACTTAAGCTCATCCGACCCATCCAAGCCATCGATTTCCTCTATTGCCATGTCCTTGAGCTTCTGTGCCATCTGGTAGGATCTCTCAAGACCGTATGTTTTTGGATAGGTTAAGGTGTTATTGATCTCGTCAACCTTTTTCTTACCCAGTTTTTTCTCATCGCCCACAACATCTAAGTAATCGTCGATTATCTGGAAAGCCACACCGATGTATAAGCCAAATCGCTCAAGCCTCTTTAAGATTGTTTCGCTTGCGTTTCCGCAAATAGCCCCGCAGATAACACTTGCCTGTATAAGTTTTGCCGTTTTGTGCTTGTGTATGAAATTTACAAGCCTTTTGTTGGAATAGCCCTTTAGCCTTTCGCGAGCCGTTAAAACATCCACAACTTGGCCAACCACCATGCCACCGATACCTGCATTATTGGACAGCCACTGTATTATCTTTACCTTTTTTGTGTCGTCTATTGGGGCATTGGCAATGACGTTGAACGTGTAGGTGTTTAAGCCGTCGCCCGCAAGGAGTGCTAAATCCTCACCAAAGACCTTGTGATTCGCAGGTTTTCCACGTCTGAAATCATCGTTGTCCATAACAGGTAGATCGTCGTGGATCAAAGAATAGGCATGCAAAAGCTCTATTGCCGCGGCTATATGAACCAAATGCTCCTCTTTTGCTCCTGTTATTTTGCCTGCACTGAACGCAAGCATTGCCCTTATGCGCTTTCCACCACTCTTTGGCGTGTAGAACAGGGCTTCCTGAAAAACCTTGGGGAAAATCCGCCTTCTTGAGAGTTCCTCTATAAAATTGTCCGTTATTTCCTTGTAGTGTTTTAAGCTTTCCACTATTTGAAATCCTCGGTCTCTAATTTGCCGTTTTTAACACCTGTAATCAGTTTTACCCTGTTTTGAGCCTCCTGTAGTTTTTTAGAGCAGTAATCCACAAGTTTCATGCCCTCTTCGTATAGGTTTATTGCCTCATCCAGCGCAATGTCTTCCCTTTCCAACAGCTTTGCTATCTGTTCAAGCCTCTTTAGGGCCTCTTCAAAGTTTTTCACTTACAAGCTCCAATAGATAATGTCATCTCTCAGTGTATTTTTATCAACAACGCCCTTAATGTCAACAAAAACCCCGTTTTTATCTGTGAGTTCCGTAAAATCTTTAATATTTTTCAAGAATTTTTCGTGTTTTACGGCCAAAATCACAAGATCGTACCTGCCTTTAGGCTCATCTATCAAGTCAATTCCGTATTCCCTTTTAACCTCATCCTTGTATGCAAGTGGATCGTGAACGTCCACATTTAAACCAAAGTCCTTAAGCTCCCTGACTATGTCAACAACCTTGCTGTTCCTTATATCTGGTACGTTTTCTTTAAACGTTATACCCAAAACCAGTGCTTTTGAACCAAGAACCGTCCTACCGCTTTTAATGAGCTTTTTTACCGATTCCTTTGCAACGTATTCACCCATAGTGTCGTTTATGCGCCTACCGGAGAGTATTACCTCTGGGTGATACCCCACCTCCTGGGCTTTGTATGTCAAATAGTACGGATCAACGCCTATACAGTGGCCACCCACAAGACCCGGTTCAAATGGCAAAAAATTCCACTTTGTTTTGGCCGCCCCAAGTACGGCGTAGGTATTTATACCCATTATGTTAAAGATTTTTGATAATTCGTTCATCAAGGCTATGTTCAAATCCCTCTGTGTGTTTTCTATGACTTTTGCTGTCTCTGCCGTTTCTATGGATTCTGCTATAAAGATGTTATCGTTGTTTATCTTGCCGTAGATTTTGGCCAAAAACTCGGCAGTTTCTTTGGTGCATCCGCTCACCACTTTGGCTATTTTGTCCAAGGTGTGAACCTTATCGCCAGGGTTAATCCTTTCAGGGGAATATCCGACAAAGAAGTCTTCACAGGCCTTTAAACCTGACATTTTCTCTATAACGGGTGCACACTCCTTCATCGTGCAGGTTGGATAGACCGTTGATTCGAAAACAACC
This sequence comes from Hippea sp., assembly GCA_015486705.1. The sequence continues at coordinate 3,260 of WFRG01000001.1, forward strand.
GTAGCACCCTTTTTTATGTGTTTGCCGACGGTTTCAGAAGCTGAAAGCAGAGCCTTTAGGTCTGGTAACTTGTGGTTGTCTATTGGCGTTGGCACGGCTACGATGAATAAGCTTGCCTCGTCCAGTATGTTTTCGTCGCTTGAAAACTCAATGCCGTATTTTAAAAAATCAACGCCGTCTAACTCACCCGTTGAGTCGGTGCCCCTTTTTAACTCCTCGATGCGCTCCTTTTTTAGATCAAACCCTATGGTTTTGAAGTGTTTTGAGAGATGGTAAAGCAGGGGCATGCCCACATAACCTAAGCCGATCACGGCAATCTTTTTTACACCCTTCTCAAAATCCTCGAACATCTTTAACCTCACATACCTAAGATTTTAAAAACTATTGAAGCTACAATCCTATATACGCCAAAGCCAACAAGTGTAAAGCGCGAAACAAAGCTAATAAATGTTTTAACAGCCAAAATTGCTGAAAAGAATGAAACAACGAAACCTATAGCTATCAGGTGCCACTGGTGCGTATTGATGTATAGGCCGCTTTTTAAAATATCATAACCCGTTGCTGCAAACATCGTTGGTATGGCAAGTAAAAACGAGAACTCAACGGCTTCCTTTCTTGAAAGTCCTACAAACATACCACCCATTATACTCGATGCCGAACGCGATGTTCCAGGGATTACAGCCAATGATTGAACAAGTCCAACTATTGCAGCCTTTGCATAGCCGATGTCGTTTATCTTTTGCTCTGGTGGGTGCTTTTTAAAGTAGCTTTCAAAGATTATTATCAAAACACCGCCGATGAACAGTGAGTAAACCACAATGTGTGGATTGAAAAGATACGTCTTTATGATTTTGTAAAGCAAAAAACCAACAATGCCGGTAGGGATGAATGCGAATATGATCCTTTTCCATAACTCAAAGTCCCTTTTAAGCCTATTGAAGTATAAAAACACAACGCTCAAGATAGCTCCCAGCTGTATTATGATTTCGAAGCTTTTTGTGAAATTTGTTTGCGGTAAACCCAAGAGTTTGCTAGCTATGATAAGATGACCAGTTGAAGAAATCGGCAAGAATTCGGTTAAGCCTTCAACTATCCCCAAAATTATTGCATCAATTACACTCATCTAACACCCCAATACTAAAAACTTTTTTCAATAAAACCACTTAAGATTACGCAATCATTCAAATAAACGCAAGCCACTTGTCCTGGTGCAGGTGCAAATTGCTCTTTTTCAAATTCTAAAACAAATTTTTTTCTGCTTACTTTGACT
>WFRG01000002.1 GCA_015486705.1 Hippea sp.
TTATTTAACTGTTCTATCTTTTTACTCAATAAACTTTCCAAACTTCTAAGCTCATTTATCTTTTCAACAATGGTACTCAAATTTTGTTCGTTTGTCTGAGCAGGGAAAGCAGGTAATGCAAAGCTAACCGTTATTGACAATACGATTAGCAGCTTTAATGCTCGCAATATCATCCAAAAACCTCATTTCTGCACGTGATAAGTTAATTTTGTATTCTTCAAGTTGCTTTTCTTTCAATTTTTCAAGTTTCTTCTTTTCTTTTAACAACTCTTTAGCTTCATTTATGAGTTTATTTTTCTCTTCAGATAACATTAAAATTTTATTTTCAATAATGGATATTTCAACCTCGCATTTCTCAACTAACTCACCAAGAAAAATTATCAGATTCCTATCTGGCTCATCAGAATTTAAAAGTTTAAAAATCTTTGCCCTTCTTTTTCTATTCTCATTTTCAAGATTCAGTTTTTCCTGTTGTAAGCTCGATATCTCTTTCTCCAAGGCTGCTATTTTCATTCTCTTATCGTCTAACAACTTTGACTTTATATTTAACAATTTTTCAAACCTAAAAACAAACATCAGCTAAATATTGACTCCATAATTTTTATTGTATCATCAAAGCTAAAAGACTCCTCTACTCTTTGAGCCAAAAACTGCTCTACCTTATCAATATACTTTAAAGCTTCATCTATGTCTTTATTTGAACCCTTAACATAAGCACCAATATTTACCAAATCTTCAGCATCCGCATATATAGATAGGACTTTTCTCACCTTTAAAGCCAATTCTTTGTGTCTACCGTCTGCTATAGAGTTCATCAATCGCGATACGCTCTTTAAAACATCGATGGCAGGATACCTACCACGTTCAGCTATTTTTCTTGATAAAACAATATGACCATCCAATATTGACCTTGACGCATCAGCTATTGGTTCCATTAAATCATCTCCATCAACTAAAACCGTATATACAGCCGTTACTGAACCACTTTTAAAGTTACCTGCCCTTTCCATCAATCTAGGAAGAAGCGTGAAAACACTCGGAGTGTAGCCCTTGCTTGTTGGAGGCTCACCAACAGCCAAGCCAATCTCCCTTTGAGCCATTGCAAAACGCGTAACAGAGTCCATCATAAACATAACGTCCATACCCTGATCTTTAAAGAAATCCGCAATGGAGGCAGCCACAAACGCACCCTCGCGTCTCAACAGAGGCGCCTCATCGCTCGTCGCCACAACAACAACACTTCTTTTTAAGCCCTCTTCTTTTAAATCATTTTCGATAAACTCACGAACCTCTCTCCCACGCTCACCAATTAAAGCAATAACGTTAACGTCAGCAGAGCTGTTTCTTGCTATCATACCCATCAAAGTACTTTTCCCTACTCCACTACCAGCAAAAATTCCAACTCTTTGGCCTTTGCCTAAAGTCAACAATCCATCTATTGCCTTTACACCAACAGACAGTTTCTCTTTTATGATTTCCCTCTCCAACGGAGAAACGGGTTTTGGATAGACAGGGTAAAAATCGTCTATCTGAACTGAACCTTTATTGTCAATCGGCTTGCCCAAGGCATTTATAACTCTTCCAAGTAATTTCTTACCAACAGGAACCTCTAAACCCCTACCTTCGGATTTAACCAAACTTTGCGATTTTACCCCATCTAAAACGCCTAAAGGCATCAAAACAATTCCATCCTCATCAAACCCTACAACTTCAGAGTCCATCCACCCAAAATCAGTCTGAATCTTGCACACATCTCCTATTTTAACATTTTTAGGTCCTGTTGATTTTATAGTAATACCTGCTACTTTTTTTATTCTTCCGTAGGTAACAACAAGGTTTCTATTTAAAGCGTCTTTAAGCTTTAAAATCTTACTCATTAACGAGTGTACCTTTTATTTGCTCCAATTTTGTATCAACACTCGCATCTATAACGTTTCCATTTTCCTCTTCTATTATTATTGAACCTTCTTTAAGGCTTTCATCCTCAACAATTTCAACATCTTTGGAGTTAGAAACAAGTTCTTTGTCGAGTTTTGAAGCATCATCAGGATTAAGTTTTATTTTCACTTTATTCGATTCAGTTAAACCAATAGCGTCTTTAACCATACTATTTATAGCATCTTTGTTTACCTTGAGTTCATTAGCTATAACCTTCTTAGAAATGTCCAAAATCATATCTGTAGCAACATTTTCAAGCTCCTCATACTTCTTTGATATTTCCTTCGCCGTTAAAATAAGTTTCTCTATAGCCTGCTGCATTTTTTGAGTATACTCTTCTGTAATTTTATCAAAAATACCTTTGGCATCCTTTAGTCCCTTCTCATAACCTTCACGGTAGCCTAACTCAAATCCTTCTTTCTTTGCTTGTTCCTTAATTATACGGGATTCTTCTAATGCCTGTTGCTTGGTTGTTTCTATAATAGTTTTCAACTCTCTCTCTATAGCTTCTTTATCTATTATAGGAGAAGCAGATTGTTCTTCAGGCTTTTCGTTTTTATCTAAATCACCATCACTTACATTGAGGTTGCGCTCATTGTTACTTGATGCAGCAGTCCCAGCAATACTACTATTTATAGCGCTTTCTTCTTCTCCCAATTCCTTAAACACGTATTCTTCCACTTTAAACGGCATTACACGACAACCTCTTCACCGCCACCGCCAATTGATATGACACCTTCTTCATCAAGTTTTCTAACGATATCGACAATAACTTTTTGAGCCCTCTCAACATCCTTAACCTTAACAGCCCCCAAGAACTCGAGCTCTTCTTTAAGGGTCTCAGCTGCACGAGATGACATATTTTTAAAGAACTTATCCTTCAATTCGTCAGATGCACCCTTCAGTGCCATAATAAGATCTTTCTTGTCCACATGTTTAAGAAGTTCTTGTATATCCTGATCGCTGAGTTTCATAATATCTTCAAATACGAACATCATATCGCGTATTTGGCTCGCAAGGTCTGGATTATGTTCAGCTATAGCATCTATTAAAGCTTTGGATTCTACCCTTCCCATTCTGTTGACAATTTCTGAAACCTTCCTTACACCACCCAATTCGATATTGGTTCCACTGACACTTTCTAACTTAGATTCAAGTACTTCCGAAACATGTTTAATCACAGCAGGAGAAACATTTTCTAACGATGCCATCCTTAATGTCACATCAGCTTGCAACTCTTTTGGGAGCAAGCTCAACACTTCAGCAGCGGTTGATTGATCTAAATGAGCCAAAATTATCGCTATCGTTTGCGGATGTTCACTCTGTATAAACTTAACAAGTTGCTTAGGGTCAATATTTTCTAGGTAATCAAAACCGTAGCTCGATTCCATCATTTTAATCAATTTATCAATTATCCTTTGAGCCTCCTCTGGCCCCAACGTTTTAACTAGAATTTCTTTTGCATACTCAAGCCCACCAACACTCATAAACTCTTTAGCTTTGAGCATTTTGTAAAATTCATCTACAACATCCCTAATTATCTTAGGGTCAACAGTTTTCATAAATGCTATCTCTTTAGATATAGCCTCTATATCTTGTTTTGGCAAATACGAAAGTACTTTTGGCGATAAGTCATCTCCCAAAACAATTGTTAAGATTGCTGCTTTCTGGTGAGGAGTTAAATCCTCAGATGTTTTTATATCGGTAGGACTATTGGCTGCTGGCATATATCACCCCTTAGATTTAGATAACAAAATAGTTTTTATGAGATTTGCGATTTCCTCCGGATTACTTGATGCAGCTTCTCTAATTTTATCCTCCATCATAGAGCTTCTAATCTTTTCTTCATCAACAACCTCTTCTTCTTCAAGCTTAGATGCTATCTCCTCCTCTATTTCTTTAACAGTTTTTCCTTTGACAGCCTCTTCTTCTAATGCTTCGCCCTCACCTAAACCTTCTGCCTCAGCCTTAGATTTCTTCTCCTCGGCTTTACCAGTGGTTACGGTTATCACATTTTTAATAAACTTCCTTAAGAATAGGAAATAGAAAATTGCTAACAATAACGCAATCAAAGCGTATTTGTAATAGCTTGCAAAATTTATTACCATACTACCACCGTTCAGCATACTACCTCCACTGCCTTCATTCATACCCAACGATGCAAACCTCATACACGTAACTGTAACCTTATCACCCCTATCTTTTGAATACCCAACGGCACTCATAACGGCTTGTTGTATATCATTTAACGTAGCTTTATCTAAAGGTTCGAACTTATATCCTACAACTTTACCTTTCTTGTTCTTTGTAGACTTATAAAGCCCATCCACAACAACAGCTACAGACACCTTCTTTATCTTTATAAGAGGTTCTTCTGTTACAGTTTCTGTACTACCAACATCATAATTTGTCACTGTTTTAGATTTAGAGGATTTAGATGCAGATGTGTTTTGCTGGCTATTATTTCCAACATTCGAAACAACCCCAGGAACACCCTGTGTGGTTGGCGTCGTAGAAGTAGATTCTTCATCTTCCTCACTAACAACAACACTATTTGGATCATAAGCAACAGATTTCTTTTTAACCTTGCTCAAATCAAGGCTCACATCTACGCTTACAACAAATTTATCCTTACCCAAAATAGGCAAAAGCATACTTTGAATTCTCTGTTTATATTGCTGCTCTATCAACTGTTTATACTTTATTTCATTGGCTGTAAGCAATTGTTCATCGGATTCATTAACCGATAATAGATTACCATCACTATCAACAATGGTCACATCTTTATAAGATAATCCTGGAACTGCTGCGGCTACAAGCTTTTGAATGGACAAAACTTGGCTTCGAGTTATAGGTCTATACAAATTCAGAACAATGCTCGCTGTTGAAGGTTGTTGTTGTTCGGTAAAGATAGTTGGTTTAGGTATTGCTATATTTATTTTAGCAGACTTAACCTCATTTATGTTTTCAATCGTTCTTGTCAGCTCCCCTTCTAAAGCCCTAATGTAATTTACATTCTCAACAAACGGTGTTGTACCGAAACTCTGCTTGTTAAAAATTTCAAAACCAACAACGCCGTGCTTTGGTAATCCAGACGCCACAAGGTCAAGCCTTAAGCTATAAACCTCATCTTTAGGAACCTCTATTACTGAGCCACCCTGTTCTAATTTGTACTTTATACCGTGTTGATTGAGGTATGTAACAATGTCAGATGCATCCTTTGCGTTCAAATTGGTAAAGAGTGGTGCATACGTGACCTTACTTGATTCAATTAATATAAACAACACACCAGCAAACAGCACACCTATTGAGCTAAATAGGATTATCTTTTGTTGCTTCGACAAATTAGTATAGAATTTCTTAATTTGCTCGACGAAAAGCTTAAAATCCATACACAAACAATATAATAAATTTGGTTAGTTTGGCAAGAGATATTTAATTATTACACTTGCATGCGCATTACTTCTTTGTAAGCATCGATAGCCTTGTTGCGAATCTCGGTAAGGAGCTTTAGCGATACGTCAGCTTTTTCTATTGCCATAACGGCATCTTGAATATTTTCCATTTTTCCAGAAGCAATAGCTTCAATAGATTCGTCAGCTTTATTTTGAAGCTTATTTACTTCATCCAATGATTTCTTAAGTATTTCGTCAAAAGAATCACCTTTAACTTTGTTTTGGCTGTTTTGGCTATCTATTTTATTATCTATGGGTTTCAGTACTACATCTTTTATATCCATCTTGCAACCATGATAATCCAATTTTTTGTTTTTTTCAAGTCCTCAGCACACCCAAAGCTGCTTGGACAGTCTGTTTTGCTGAATCTATTACAGAAGCATTCGCTTGGTAAGTTCTCATAGCATCTATGAGATTAGTCATTTCAATAACTGGATTTATGTTAGGATAGGCAACATAGCCTTTTTTATTAGCCAAAGGATTGTTTGGGTCATAAACCAACTTAGGAGGAGTATCATCCCTTACAACATCAGCAACCTCAACTTCCTTTAGTACATCTGAAAATTTACCATAACTTTTGGCTTCAAATATAACATCCCTTCTTTTATAAGGACCGCCTTCTGGTGTTTTTACACTATCGGCATTTGCAATGTTTGACGATATGATATTCATTCTTAAACGCTGGGCACTCATGCCAGAGGCCGCGATATTCATACTATCAAAAATGCTCATTACTTACCCCCTCCTATGCATGTTATGTGTTCTTTGTCGAAGATATTATGTCGCTATATTGGTTAAACTTATACCTCTCAAATGCAGTCAAAGCGTTAATCAAAAGCGTATTCTTAGCCAATGTCGTCATTTCTTTATCTAACTTCACATTGTTCTTGTCGTTTTTTGCAAGATAATCTGTTTTGTCTTCTCTAACCAAATATTTTAAATCTTCACTCGGTTGGATATGTCGTTGATCTGTGGTTTTTAACTTTAAATCTTTATCGGCTAAATTTAAAACGTCTTCAAACGGTATATGTTTAGCTCTATAACCCGGGGTGTCGGCATTTGCTATATTACTTGCAACAACTTCTTGCCTCAAAACAGATATATCCAAAGATTTCTTAAGATAACCGAAAACAGGGTCATTTAAAAAAGCCATTTAAATCACCTCCAGAAAATGTTTAGCAAAAATAATTCCAATGTAACGATTGACTAATGGCTAACTCCTATGGTAAAAATTACTCGTCATGAAATCTTTAATGAAAACCCTAACCCTTGCAAGAAAAATCATAGACGGTGAATACAAAAAGGATAATTGGTGCTCTATTTTAGATTCTATAGCAGAAATATATAACGTTGACGGTTCATTTATTGGTTTTTGGGAAAAAGATGTAATAATCTTCAAACATTCGTCATATCTTTTAAGTGAAAAATTTCCAAAAAGTACATTCAAAGAACTCTATGAGGCTCCATTGAAAAGCAGGCATCAACTATACGGCAAATTATTAAAAAACGGACACATAGTAATAGAAAATTACCCAACATACAAAGAGGCTATAAAACCATGGTTAGAAATAGGTCTAAAATCACTTTTGGCTGTTGTAATAAAATCCCAAAGATGTACATACGGCTCACTACATTTAATAAGCTTAAACAAATACAGAGCCTTCACAGAAGATGAAATAGAATCCCTAAAAGTAATTGCAGACACCATAGGCAGTGAATTGGATAAAGAAGAATACATAAACAAAATTAATTTTGAAAGCGAGAAAAGCAAGAGACAGTTGGAACTTTTAAAAATTTTAGATAACAAGCTAAAACAATCAGTCTCACTAAACCTAATAATAGAATCTTTAAGAGAGATAAAAAATTTACTCAATTCTGATAAGCTCTACTTTCTTTTTCCTTCTGAAAACCTGTATTTTGAAATAAATAAAAGCTCAAAAGTTGGGGACATAAAAACAAGCAAAGTTCACCCTATATACAATTTTTGGAAAACAAATACTACTAATATCATACAAAAATCACAGACGGGAGAAAACTCATCTTATACAATATTTATACCAATTACCTCACTCAACGAAACAGTGGCAGCTTTTTCCTTTGAATACAAAGAAAAGCCTTCTGAAAATTTTACGAACGAGCTCGACACTATAAGAATAGCTTTAACTCATTATGTTTCAATATTACATACCTATAAGAACGTAAACGCGGTGGCAAACAAACTTTCAGATATAGAAAAAGGATTAATTCAAGCTTTTATTTCTGTAACGGAAGCAAAGGATACATACACTCGTGGGCATTCAGAACATGTTGCCTTTTACTCAAAATTAATAGCACAAAAATTAGGTTTAGATAGAGAGCAACAGGAAATGATTTACAATGCTGGCCTTTTACACGATATAGGAAAAATAGGCATACCAGACATGATATTGCTAAAACCAGGAAAACTCACGCCGTTTGAATATGAAATTATGAAACATCATCCTTTAATTTCATACGAAATTGTAAAAAAGATACCAAAGTTCAAAGATATAGCCATGTGCATAAGACACCACCACGAAAAAACGGACGGAAGTGGTTATCCAGATGGACTAATGGGCGAAGAATTGGAATTAGGAGCAAGGATATTGGCCATTGCAGATATCTTTGATGCTTTAACCACTGATAGACCTTACAGAGGCGCGCTAAACCCAAGAAAAGCCATTGAAATTTTAGAAAACGACAAAGTCGACCAAAGTATATTGAACAAAGTTAAAGATGACCTAATCAAAAGCTACGTTAGGGATATACCCAAATCAACATTCATACCAAAGCAGATAGAACTATTAAGAAGGGAAATCTTGGATTTAGACTTTATGACAGGACTAAAGAGGAGAGAGTATTTGATTAGAACGATGGATGAATATATATCCTACAAAAAACCGTTTGCACTTTTTTTAACAGACATAAAAAACACATCCTACATAAACTTTAAATATGGTAGAGAAATTGGGGATAGAGTTATACTATTTGTTGCAGAAAAACTCAAAAATGTTGTAAGAATGGATGCTTTGTCACGGGTCGGAGCAGATTCTTTTATGTTCCTATACCTTTCTGAAGACGCTGAAGCGTTTAAAAACACATTGCACATTAACTTAAAAAAGGGAATTTTAGAGAAAATAAATGACAAAAGCTGTGTAATAAATCCAGAAGAGGCTAAGAACATGATAGGCTGCTATATAACTTTTGCTCGATACCCGAAAGAGGGAAAAACGCCTGAGGAGCTCATTTATATCTGTTCTCAAAAGAAAAAAATAGAATCATTTAAATACCATGTTGGGATACCTTGTAAAGAAAACGCTTGAAATTATACCAACATTCATCGGCATAACATTTATAATTTTTGTCATTATACACTTAGCACCGGGCAATCCAGTAAATGCCACAGGTGGGTTTAACCCAAACGTATCCTACGAGTCCATTAAAAATATGGAAAAGATCTATCACCTAAACGAGCCACTCTACATTCAGTACGTTGATTGGCTAAAAAACTTATTCAAGCTGAACTTTGGATATAGCTTGGTTGACGGAACCAGCGTAATTAAGAAAATTGGTGAACGTTTACCAATAACACTTTTAATTAACGTAATCACCTTAATACTGTCCCTTTTGATATCCATACCCATAGGTGTCATTTCAGCCACAAAGAAAGATTCATTCATTGACAAATTCTTCACGTTCTTTGTTTTTAGTGGCTATGCCATGCCATCGTTCTGGCTTGCGCTTTTATTAATACTCTTCTTCAGCGTCAAATTACACATTTTGCCTATATCCGGTTTGCACTCATTTAATGTTAAACCAGGTACGTTTGCCTACTATTGGGATATGGCAAAGCACCTGTCTTTACCCATATTCATTGGTGTCTTTGGATCACTAGCAGGATTTGCACGGTACGTGAGAAGCGGCATGATGGACGTGTTGGATAAGGACTTCATAAAGCTCATGTTCTTGAGAAAGATTGACAAAAAAACAATCCTGTACAAACACGCCCTAAAAAACGCTCTGCTCCCTCTTGTAACAATAATGGGCCTATCCATACCGTCACTTATCGGCGGCAGTGTGATCATAGAATCGATATTTGCAATACCGGGCATGGGTCAGTTGTTTTACTATTCTGCCATGGCACGGGATTATCCCACAGTAATGGGCATCTTAGCAATCAGCAGCCTGTTAACCTTAATCGGTAATTTAATTGCGGATATATCTTACGCCCTACTGGATCCGAGGATTAGGTACTAACAAACTCATGAATAGAGGTATATTATGACCGACAGTATCTTAAACATCGACGATATAGACTTTTCCATCTCGATAGATAGCTTAATCGAATCAAACGCCATACCGCCAAAATTCAAAAAGTGTACGTTTGACAACTACTACCCAGACAAAAACTATCCATCCCAAGAAGAGGTAAAGGAAAAACTCAAGGCGTTTATAAAACAGATGGAGGATTTCAGAAAGGTCAGAGAAAGGCCAAAGTTTTTAAGGGCAATATCCAAAGTAAAAAAAACCAAAAATATCTATTTAGACGGAGTATACGGCGTTGGAAAGACACATCTCCTTGCCGCAATCGGAAACGAATATAGGTACAAATCGGCATTCTTGTCTTTTTCAGAGCTTGTCTATTTGATTGCTTTCTACAGGTTAAAAGACGTGGTAGTAGAACTCTCCAATAAATTTGACATTGTTCTAATCGACGAATTCGAGCTTGACGACCCAGGCGATGCCATGATGGGTATAAACTTTGTCAGGGAAATGAGCAATACGGACTGTGTCGTTGTCGTAACATCCAACACCCTGCCATCACAGCTTGGCAAAAGGAAATTAGACATACTGCTCTTCAAGGAGAGAATAGGAAAACTTATAAACACATTTGACACAATAATCATCGATGGTAAGGATTATAGACTCAAACTAAAAAAGATCGAATTCAACGAAACAAGCAAGAGCATAGAGTCAATCTTTGAAACCTACAAAACGAAAAATAGAAAAAAGCTTATTGTAGACTTCGAAGAGCTAATTGAAAAATTGAGAGAGGTTCACCCTTTTAGGTACACACAACTTTCATACAACTTAGATGCTCTGTTTATAGAAAAATTGAGACCCTTCTCCTCTGAAGAACTTATGGATACATTGAGATTTACACACCTAATAGATACGCTCTACTACGGCGATGTAGAGATATTCGCAAGCGGAAGCTGTAGTATTTCTGATCTCTTTCATCCCGATCTTAAAGACGGCAAATTCAAAACAAAGATAGGAAGATGCTTGTCAAGACTATCAGAGAAATGCACACTCATAACACAAACTTGAGTATATCCTGAGGCTTTTCTGCAACGAAATCCACAGTGTATATGTCCAAAATTGACCGATCCCTGAAGCCGTAAGAGACCCAACATACAGTAACATTAGCGGCTTTTGCAGCCTCTATGTCGTTTTCCGAATCCCCTATAACGATAGATTCACTATTTTTTGCATCGTATTTTTTTAGAATTTCCAAAATCTGCTGCGGATGTGGCTTTTTGTTGGGAAATGTATCACCACCAACAATTTCATCAAAGTAATGCTCCACGTTCAAGCCTTTGAGTATCTTCCTTGAAAAAATCTCACTCTTGTTACTAACAACAAACAAGCGCTTACCCTTCCCTTTCAAAGCATCAAGTACGTCTTTTATACCGTCATAAAGTCTTGTGTTGTCCAAAAGATGGTCATAATAGTAATTTAAGAAAAAGTCAAACACGCTATCGAACAGTTTCAATTTATCTCTAAACTTTAGTGCATCCTCAATAAGCCTTCTAACACCACTACCAACAAGGCTATAAATCTTATTATGGGATAAAGGTTTTATATCAAAGTTCTGTAAAGTTTGATTCAACGCATTGGCCAAATCGAGCTTTGAGTCAATTAGAGTGCCATCTAAATCAAAAATTATGTTTTTCATAAAAAAAGGGGCTTTAAGCCCCCTTAAACCTTCTTGAAAATCAAAACGGCATTTGTTCCGCCAAATCCAAAGGAGTTGGACATGACAACGTTTATCTCTTTCTTTATCGCCTCGTTAGGCGTATAGAACAGGTCACATTCTTCATCCGGATTATCAAGGTTCATCGTCGGCGGGACAATACTCTCTTTCAGAGCAAGAACACTAAATACAGCCTCAACGCCACCCGCAGCACCAAGCAAATGGCCTGTAACAGATTTAGTAGAACTTATAGTAAGTTTATAAGCATAATCTCCAAAAACCTTCTTTATGGCTTTAGTTTCAATAATGTCATTAAAGTACGTAGATGTACCGTGAGCATTTAGATAATCAATATTATCCGGATTGAGTTTGGCATCATTTAAAGCCATCTCCATAGCGTATGTTGCACCTTCGCCTTCTGGATCTGGCGCAGTGTAATGATAAGCATCATCACTCATACCAAACCCAGCAAACTCAGCTAAAATAGGCGCCCCCCTTTTCTTTGCATGCTCATATTCCTCTAAAACTAAAATACCGGATCCTTCGCCAACGATAAATCCATCCCTATCCTTATCAAACGGCCTCGAAGCCTTTTGGGGTTCATCGTTGCGAGTGGAAAGTGCCTTCATGTTAGCAAATCCGCTAATTGCAAGAGGCGTTATAGTAGATTCTGTACCACCACAAATCATAACATCTGCATCACCGTAGGCAATACAACGCGCAGCCAGACCTATAGAGTGAGTTCCTGTCGCACATGCAGTAACATCGCTAAAATTTGGTCCTTTTACACCAAATTTCATGGCAACATTACCAGCTGCCATGTTAATTACTGCCACAGGTATAAAAAACGGAGAAACACCCTTTTGACCCCTTTTTAGCATAGCCTCATTATACTTCTCAATCGTCGCTAATCCGCCTATACCGCTTCCTATACTTACCCCAACTCTAAAAGGGTTTTCTTTTTCTAATTCCAAACCAGAATTTTTTAAAGCCTCATCAGATGCTGCGATGGCATACAAAGAAAAAAGATCTATCTTTTTTAAATCCTTCTTATCAACGTACTTAGACGGATCAAAACCCTTGACCTCACCAGCAATTTGGACAGTAAAGTTAGATGGATCAAATCTCGTTATTCTATCAATACCACTTACACCCTTATATGCATTATCAAAGCTCTCTTTGGCTGTTAGACCAACAGGAGTAACTGCTCCGACGCCTGTAACTACTACTCTTCGCATAGTTCTCTCTTATTTATTTAAATGAGATTCAACATAATCGATTGCATCCTGCACCGTTATAATCTTCTGAGCATCTGAATCAGGTATGTCTATGCCAAATTTCTCTTCCATTGCCATAACAAGCTCAACTGTATCCAGAGAATCAGCACCCAAATCCTCAATAAATTTAGCCTCAGGTTTAACCTCTTCCTCATCAACACCTAACTGCTCTACAATGATTTTTTTTACCTCTTCAACTACATTCATCTTTCAAAACCCCCTTCTTTTATTTTATCAAATATACAAACCGCCACTAACATTAATGACTTCACCTGTAATGTAGGATGCCTCTTCACTCAACAAAAATTCCACAACATTCGCTACATCTTCTGGCTTACCAAGCCTCTTTATAACCAAATTGGACATTAAAGCCTTTTTTTGTAAAACATTCAATTTCTCAGTCATTTCGGTTTCAATATAGCCAGGTGCAACGGCATTAACTCTGATATTTCTCGAGCCCAATTCCCTTGCCAGAGACTTTGTCAATCCTATCAAACCAGATTTACTTGATGAATAGTTAGCCTGTCCTGCATTACCCATTAAACCTACAACGCTTGATATATTCACAACAACACCAAATTTATTCTTAACCATATATTTGCTTACATGCTTACAACAATTAATAGCTCCTTTTAGATTAACATTTAAAACAGAATCTATATCCTCCTTTGTCATCCTCAAAATCAGATTATCTTTAGCTATACCTGCATTGTTAATCAGATAATCTATCTTTTTATATTTATCTATAGTTTCTTTTATTGCAGCTTCTACCTCATCATAATTAGATACATCGAATCTCACAATATCACAGTTTCCACCTTCTCGCCTAATTTTTTGCGCAAGCTCAACAGCAGCCTCTTCACTTTTAGAGTAGTTAATTAAAACAGTTATACCTTTTAATGACAACCTATAGGCAATCTCAGCACCTATACCGCGACTTGCGCCAGTGATTAAAGCAACATTACCTTTAAATTTCATACCTTATCCTTATAACTATTGTACGTTTTTAAGTCAACTACATAATTGATATCTGCCTTTCTAAAATCCCTCTTAAGCATCGAAGCAAGCACATTCTTTGGGCCAAATTCAACAAAACTATCGCAACCAAGCTCTATCGCTTTATTTACATTATCAATCCATCGCACGGGATCGGTTATCTGGTCAATCAAATAGGCCTTTATTTTGCCTTTACTTTCCACAATATCAGAGTTAGTATTCTCAATCACTGGTTTACTCGGATCCTTAAAATCAATCTTTTCCAAAACCCTTTCCATTTGCTCCCTTACAGGTTCCATTAACGCACAATGGAAAGGAGCAGAAACGTTCAAAGGAATCACCTTACCTATCGATTTTTCTTTTACCCATTTAGATACTAAACCGACACCTTCTTTATATCCAGAGACAATTAC
The DNA here is from genome assembly GCA_015486705.1 of Hippea sp. The sequence continues at coordinate 14,075 of WFRG01000002.1, forward strand.
TTGATTCTTGGCATTATAATTAGCTATCTGACAGTAGCCTTTGGGTTCTTGTGATGCCTTTTTGCATAACTCCTCAACCTCTTTATACTTATCAGTAATTATTGCAGCCATCGAACCAACGCCTTCAGGAACAGCCTCTTGCATAAACTTCCCTCTCATATGAACAGCATACACAGCATCCTCAAAATCCAAAGAACCCACAGCTACAAAGGACGAATACTCACCCAAAGAGTGGCCTGCTGTAACGTCAAAATCGAAATCTGTTTCTGATTTGATAAGGTTATATATGGCAATAGAAACAGTCAGTATCGCCGGCTGTGCATTTTCAGTCAAGGTCAGCTCATCTTGAGGTCCTTCAAACATTAACTGCGTCAGGTCATAGCCTAAAGCATTATTTGCTCTTTCAAATGTTTTTTTAACAATATCAAACGCATCATAAAGATCCTTACCCATTCCAACAAACTGCGATCCTTGGCCTGTAAACATCAAAAATCTCATCTTCAACCCTCAAACAAACCATTTACGTTCTTTAAAACTGTCTTAGCTTCCTTTACAATGTCTTCAATTATATCTTTAACAGGCTTTATATCCTTAATCAAGCCTGAAATTTGCCCTGCCATAACACTACCATTAACCACATCACCTTCACGTGCAGCAAGTCTAAGTTTTCCCTCTCCAAACTTTTCAAGTTCCTCTATAGTAGCTCCACTATTTTCCAATTTTAAGAACTCTCTTGCCAATCTATTCTTTAAAATCCTAACTGGGTGTCCTGTGATCCTTCCTGTAACTATAGTATCTCTATCTTTAGCTTTTACTACAGCTTCCTTGTATAACTGAGATATAGTACATTCCTTGGATGTCACAAACCTTGTCCCCATCTGAACACCTTTAGCACCTAAAGCAAAGGCTGCTACCAATCCTCTTCCATCTGCTATACCACCTGCTGCTATCACTGGAATCCCAACTGCATCAGCAACCTGAGGCACTAAAGCCATAGTAGTCAACTCACCAATATGTCCGCCAGATTCCATACCCTCAGCAATAACGGCATCCACACCAGCGCTTTCCATTCTCTTTGCCAAAGCAACAGAAGCCACTACCGGAACAACCTTTGCATTAATACTCTTGAACTTATCCATATATTTTCCTGGACTTCCAGCACCCGTAGTTATCACCTTAACACCATGTTTAACAACAACATCGACAATATCGTCAACATATGGTGAAAGGAGCATTATGTTAACACCAAAAGGCCTATCCGTAAGCCTTTTTGCCTTCACAATTTCCTGTTCAACCCAATCAGCAGGTGCATTACCGGCAGCAATTATACCCAATCCACCAGCCTCTGAAACCGCTGCTGCGAGTTCTGCATCAGAGACCCAAGCCATACCACCTTGAATTATTGGGTACTTTATGCCCAACACATCACAGATTTCAGTCTTTAACATATCTTACCACCTCAAAACAGCAGCTGACCATGTCAAGCTGGCACCAAAACTATTTAAAAGCACAATATCACCTTCCTTTATTTTACCCATCTCAACAGCCCAATTCATTGCAAGCGGAATTGTAGCAGCAGCAGTATTTGCATGCTTATCAATCGTAATAATAGCCCTTTCTCCTTCCAAACCCACTCTTCTTGCCACACCATCTATTATTCTTTTATTGGCTTGATGGGAAATCATCCAATCCACATCGGAAAAATCCATACCTGCCAAATCCAAGGCTTCTTTACTAACAGACGCTATGCTCCTTATTGCCATTTTAAATGTTTCATTGCCCTTCATCTTTATGTAAATATCGCCGTTCTCTATAGCCTCTTTCGAGCACGGTATTCTACTTCCAGGGGCAGGAACTCTCATTAAATCTGTGTATCTACCATCGGCATGCAACACTACACTAAATATCCCCCTATTTTCATCTGTTCTCTCAAGCAAAACCGCTCCCGCTCCATCTCCAAAGATAACACATGTAGACCTATCTGTCCAATCTGTAATCTTGCTAAGTGTCTCAACTCCAATAACAATAGCATTTTTAACCATGCCGGAAACTATATAGGCATTTGCAATAGAAAGAGCATAGATAAACCCACTACATGCAGCATTTATATCAAAAGCAAAAGCATTGTAAGCCCCTATTTTATCCTGGACAAACAAAGCGGTAGCCGGTAAAGGTTGATCTGGAGTAACCGTTGCTACGATTATAAGTTCAATATCCAATGGATTTAAAACACTCTTTTTCAAAACATCTTCAGCTGCTTTAGCGGCAAGATCAGATGTAGATTCATCTTCTGCAATATGCCTCATTTCAATACCTGTTCTTTGCTTAATCCATTCATCACTTGTATCCACGAACTTTTCTAAATCAAAATTGGTCAGTACCTTATTAGGTAAATATGACCCAGTAGCCGTTATCTTTGCCCTCATGACCTCACTGCCCCCTTTAGATGATTTAATACTACGCAATTCCCAATTGTCTTTTCAATCTTATCATTAACTTTCTCTTTAGAAAATTTTAAAGCTTTAAGTATTGCATTCTTTATCGCATTAGCATTACTTCTTCCGTGGCTTATAATACACGCTCCCCTAACGCCAAGTAAAGGAGCTCCTCCAAACTCAGAGTAATCTGTTTTGGTTTTTAAAACCCCAAAAGCGGGTTTAGCTAAAAGAAAGCCAATTTTATACCAAAAACTTTTTTTGATTTCTTCCCTTAAAAATTCAGCAATAACATCTGGTATTGATTCGCTAACTTTCAAAACAACGTTACCAACAAAACCATCACACACTACAACATCCGCCTTGCCCCTGTAAATCTCATCACCTTCTATATTGCCAATGAAATTCAACTTACTTTTATAAAGTAAGTCGTAACTTGCAATTGCCAATTGATTGCCTTTTCCTGGTTCAGAACCATTATTCAAAATTGCTACCTTTGGATTTTTTATACCAACAACATACTTTACATAAACCGCACCCATAATGGAAAACTCAAGCATATGTTGGGGTTTGCAGTCAACGTTGGCACCTACATCAAGCATTAGCATCTGCCCATCTAAAGTAGGCAAAAGCGTAGCAATGGCAGGACGTGAAACACCTTTAATCCTGCCCAATGTAAACATAGCCAGAGCCATCGCTGCCCCAGAATTTCCAGCGGTTACAAAAGCATCTGCCTTTCCATCTTTTACAAGACCCACTCCCAAAGCCATAGATGAGCTTTTAAGCCTTAAGGCTTGAGACGGCTTTTCGGACATACGTATAACTTCTTTCGCATTTACTATCTCAAGCCTATCTGAAAGACCTTTAGGAAAATCCTTAATCAGCTTTTTTAATTCATCTTTATAACCTGTCAAATAAACAAAAAGGTCTTTAACGTTTTCTAAAGCTTGCCCTACGCCCTTGACAATCTCATAAGGAGCCTTATCGCCACCATATCCATCAACAGCTACGTATTGCATCTATTCCTCAGGTGATATAACCTCTCTATCACCGTAATATCCACATGACGGGCAAACCCTATGAGGAAGCTTGTACTCTCCGCAATTCGGACACTTTGTTAAAGGAACATTTTTTAATTTTTTATGGGTAGATCTCTTTGCTGCCCTTGAATGGCAAGATTTTCTTTTTGGCTGCGCCATTTTTATTTCTCCTTTCTTACACCAATTCTAATTCATTAAAGAAAAACGGTATCTCAAAACTTGCTGATTCCTTCGAATCCGAACCGTGAACTGCATTTCTCTCAATATTGGTTCCAAAAAGCTTTCTTATTGTACCCTCTTCCGCTTCTTCAGGGTTTGTTGCACCCATAATCTTTCTGTAATCCTCTATTGCATTCTCCTTTTCCAAAACCATTACAACAATAGGTCCTTCAGACATAAAAGTTGTTAGAGAATCATAAAAAGGTCTCTCTTTGTGAACAATGTAAAACTTCTTTGCCTGTTCCTTTGTCAAATGAATCTTTTTCATTCCGATAATTGAGAAACCGTTTGTCTCAAGCATATCAATAATTTTGCCTGCGTTTTTAGAAGCTACAGCATCAGGTTTTATTATACCCAACGTTTTCTCAAGCACTTTTCTCCTCCTTGGTTTGTGATTTTTCAGGACTTTTATTTACAGAAGTACTCTTAGACTCTATTTCTTTGGAGCTTGTATTTTTGTAATCGGTAGCATACCATCCGCTACCCTTGAGCTCAAACATTGTTTGAGAAATAAGTTTTTTTATCCCACCCTCTCTACCACAATTAGGACATTTATTTGGTGGCTTCTCATCAACCTTTTGTAACAGTTGAAATTTATGATTGCAAAATTCGCATTTATACTCATATATCGGCATCTTCATACCTCCTCAAGTAACTCATAAATCTTTTCTTCATCGTCAACACAATCAATCGAAACTCGTTTATTCTTAGACTTTTCACCGCCAACAATCTGTATACAACTTTTTGCCACACCTAAAGCTTTAGCAAGTTTTTCTATTAAAGCCTTGTTAGCTTTGCCCTCAATAGGCTTTTCCCTTATTTTCACAACAATCATGCCATTTTCAAAACCTATTGATTCTCTTTTAGAGTTAGGCTTAACTTTAACATCAAAAATCACCGCACTCTCTCCTTAAAAGCCTACAAAACTTAGCATAACTGCAATTCAAAAGTCAATACCAAAGGTATAATATAACAGCAACACATATAAAGTTATCATTGCATCAACAAGTATATCTCATATTTAACTACTATACTACTCTAAAAAGCCAAACACATTAATTTTGTCATTTTAAATCCAAAGCAGCATTAACCGTTGCATTTATCACAGGATAAGCTATAGGTGAAGCTGTGAGAAGCGGGTGTGTTCCAATCTGTAACGTGTCAATTTCCATATTGGTCATTCTATTTTGTATAATTACAGAATACATATTTATAAGTTCTCCTACAGAATCTCCACCCATAAGCTGCGCACCTAGAAGAATATGTGAACACCTGGAAAATATTAACTTTGTATAGAGTTTAGATGCCCTAGGTAATTTGGCTGGATGTCTATCAACAGTTTCATGAGTCCCAACGACGTAATCAATACCAGCTTTTCTTGCTTGTTCCTCTGTAAATCCTGTTGTAGCAAAAGCCGTGTTTCCTATTTTTGTGGAAAACGTACCTAAAACACCAGGAAATACCTTTACCACCTTAATCTCAAACAAATTAGCACCTGCGAGTCTGCCTTGAGCCATTGCCGTTGAGGCAAGCATTAAGTTGGTGAAATTTCCTGTGAAAAATGTTCTTTTTGCAACACAGTCACCAACAGCAAAAATGTCGTCTCTACTCGTTTTTAGATACTCATCTGCTATAATTCCATAATTATCATCTACAGCCAATTCCAACTTTTTTGCAAGCTCAAGATTTGATCTATATCCAACCGCAATAATTACTGCATCAGCTAAAATCTTTTTTCCATTGTAAAGCAGTACTCCGTTTACATTTTTATCACCTGAGATTTCTTTAACAGACGTACCTGTAAGAACTTCGGCTCCTAAAGATACCAAAACCTCCTTAGCTTTGTCGCCAAATTCCTTATCCATAGATAAAGGCAAAAGAGAAGGAAGTCTCTCAATTAGGCAAACCTTTTTTCCTGCCTTCAGCAGTTCATCAGTAACTTCTACACCAATGAAACCACCACCTATTACAACAACCGTTGCGGCTTTTTTCAGCTCATCCTTCATCCTTTCAAGGTATTCCTTTTGCTTTCTTACAAACCAAACACCTCTCTTATCGACACCCTTTATAGGCAAAGCAAAAGGAGTGGAGCCTGTTGCCAATACAAGTTTTTTGAAATATACGGTCTCACCAGAGGCAAGTTCTAACCTGTGGTCATTTACATCAACAACCTCATCAACTATCAAATCTACATTATTCTTATGCAAAGGAGCATCGGGCAATATGTTATCATCTACCTTTTCAAGGGTATTTATGGTGTAAGGAATTCCGCATGGAATCATCACTATTTCTTCTTTCCTAATCACAGCTATTTTTTTATCAGGATAACTATTTCTTGCAGAAATAGCAGCAGTAACACCTCCAGGTCCTCCCCCGATTATAACAACATCAAACTCCTTCATGGCCTACCTCCTATAAATGTAAAATATATGACTAGTTCAGCTATTCTAGTAAAATTTATCATTAACTTTAAACGAAATACATATTACCAAAAAAATAAAAATTAAAAAAGTTCTTTCTATAAGGAGTCAGATTTTTCACTTCTTGACCCCAAATAAAACATAAGATTCAATATCTCTTGAAGACTTACCATCTACATGTTAGAATATTTTATAACATTAAACCTTTGGAGGAAAAAATGAGGCTATTCAAAACCTTAACGGTGGTTTTTCTCATTGTAATTTTCTCTCATTCTGCTTATTCCCAAATAACAATAAACGATCTCAATAAGATCGAGCAGTACTACTTTAACCAAGAGATGCATAATTTCTTAGAGGAAACAGCAGGCTCAGACATCCCTGTCGAAACCATTACACAGGCAATAGACCAATTTGCACATGGTGAATTCGATAAAGCCAAAAATACACTAAGCGAAGAGGCGGCAAAGCAGATAGCAGGCATTCTGCTTGGCTCAACAGGCGGGAGTTTGGTTGGATATGCGTGGGACTTTGCCAAATACTCACTGCAATCCGTGCAAAGCTGGGGCAAAAATGTAGAAAGACGTTTATTCATCAAAAAATTTTTATATCCAGAAATTCAAAGATGGAAAGCATCCAAAAAGGTTGCAGACATAAGAACTCTAAGGTCAATGTTCGATCAATGGTTTGACGAAAACGAAATGAGACTTGGCAGAACGGAGTTCTTTAAAGACAGGAAAAAATGGATTGAACAACTAAAATTCGAGATGTGGTCAAAAACACTGGAGGTTAACACAAAATACAGGAAGTACTTTTTGGCTTTAAAACGGTTGCAGACGGCTGCAAAACAAAAGGAAGAGGAAATAAAATACCTCAAGTGGAAAGCAAAATACTTAGCTAAAAAATCTCAAGAAAAACTTAAATGCGCACACGAACCGGTAACTGTCAATTCAGTTAAAAGATTCCTAACAGACAAGGAATACAAATTAGCTGTTTTAAAGACATGTGCGATAAACAAAGCCACAAACTCTAACCTCAATGTTAGAAACTTTGAAGCTCTCATATCGTCGCTAAAAGGACTAACGTACAACAAGCTCATACAGATATACAAAATCTTAGACTCCACTGGATATGAGGCCAATTTTAACAATGTAAGGTTGTTTATATTGGACAGAGACTTTAGAAAGGCCGTTATAAATAGTTACAAAAAGAACAAACAGAGTAAAGCAAAGCAAAAAACCCCAGCACTTACACACAAAGAGTTTAAAAAAGTGAGAGAAAAAATTGCTGATGTGCCTGTGCTTTTGGTGGTTGGAATTATGAATGAGAAAAATGCAAAACCTTCAAAAGAAAAAATCGCAAAAAGGGCAGAAAAGGATTTGAAAAACATAAAGAAGCAATTGAAAAATGGAAAGAGTAAGGTAAACGTAAATTTGAACCCATACATCAATTACCTATCAGAATTAAAGGATAAGTTCTTACAAAAGAGAATCAATTATGATCAATTTCTATCGGGCAATAAATTCGTATTCAATTTAATGAAAAACAACATCTTTCCGTACATAGATAGAAACAAGGCTCAAATGTTTGTTAACAAAGCACAAGAACTTTACAAAGAGGCAGAAAGCGTAAGAAATAGGGCTCTAAATGACTTAAAAAATTTAAACAATCAGATATGCGCAAGGGATAACATGTTAAATCAAATAAAAAAGGCTGAATACGAAATAAACGTCTTCGAGAAAAGAAACAAATGTTTGTACTACCACTACAAACTCAATAACCTGTTCAATCTATCAAATCAAGGGAAACTTTCTGGCGGAGAGTTCGAGAGGGTATTTAACGAATCTATCGACTGCCTTGAGAAAACATCGTTGATTATTGATTATGTAGGCGATAAGGAAAACAGGCTGAATAAACTATTTGTCGATTACCTGAGGAACTTTAATGTGCTAAGCGACACGTTCGACGAAAAAATTGCAGAATATGCAACATATGAGGTTTTCAATCCCTATAATATGCGATGTATAGAATACTACAGAGAGCATATCCCCCAAGCTACAAAGCTCTTGAATAAAATGGATGATACGCAAAATCAATATGTAAAAACGTACGATATAGTAATGCAAGACAAAGACTTCTTGGCTCAACAATTGGGTTATTATAAAAGCCTATCAATACTTGTTTTTGAGGCATCAAAGATTAGAAAGAGTGTTTTCGACATCTCTTTAGCACCTAAGTTTGTTAAAACCATGAAAAGATTAGATTATCTCATAAAAAGGGCTGTGCCAAGTGATTTAGACAACGGAAGAGGAGTAGATGAAAACCAAATAAGGTGGATAAAATCACAAGTCGAAAGCTTTCAGGGGTACAAAAACCTCGGTTATTACAAAAATCTAAGGGACAAAGCAGTTCAACAACTGCAAAAGTGCAAAGACTTAAACAAATATGAGGATAAATTGAATTCTTTGTATGAGAAAATGAGTAGAATTGCATCAAAGTTGAGACTGTGGCCATCTGACCTAAAGTTAGCCTATGAGAGTTATAAAACAAACTTCGACAACCAGATGAATTCCTTTGCTAATCAAAACAGATATTGTGGCAATTCATTTAGAACGGATTTCAAGCAGGCAAATGCAATTTTAAAGAAATGTGAGCTATTGGAAATAAAGATAAAAAACAGATTAGAAGAATGCATAGCAAAAAGGGATCAATGGACATGCTCAAGATACATAAACTTTGCTCGAGCTTTACCGTTTAAACCATCATTTGATTTGTCAAGGTATGAAGCAGAATTCAACAGGATTGTTAAAAAGGATAGATACTTCGCACCGCCTAAAATAACAAAGATAATAGTAAACGGTAGAGTGGTAGAGAAGTGGGTAGCATCACCGTATCCATACGCGGTGAAAATAACAGCTTATTTATCCAACAGTTGCAATTCTAAAGAATGCAAACCCATTAGTGCAGTTTTAGATTGTGGAATAACAAAAACAGCTTGTGCAATTCAAAATCACACTGCAAGATGTGATTTAAGACCACCACACCCCTTTAACAGCTATTGCAAACTAACAATAAAAAACAGATCGGGATCAATAGAAAAGGGTTTTATGCTGGACTATGAAGATTTCTTAAAGAAAGCCGCGCAATTTATGGATATATTTGGGCAATATTATTCAAACAACAAGAGCTTAAAGAGATTCTTATTTGGTTCTGACCTTTCTTTAGAGTGGCTAAAGATATGCAATAACAACAGGGCCAAAGGCATTAACAGATTGAATTTTGGAAGACCAAAGCTTATATCATTTAACAGTTTCGAAAAGGATGCAAATTTCAACAGGTATGCGATTAAATTCTCAATTCCGTGGAATTTAGGAGGCAGCATAAATAAAAGCGGAACAGCCATTGTAACGCTTGTTAACAGATTTATACCAAGCATGGATAGGACGTATTCATTCATTGCAAAGGTTGAGGGCGATAGCTTTTTTATAAACTTTGCTGAAAATAAAAAAAGCGACGTAGGTAAGGTAAAAACAGGGCTTTTAACACATGCATTAAAGCCAAAAATGGGCGGTTATTCCATAGATTTTGAGACGGGCAAATACAAAAGGTCAGAGGAAGATATAGCCTGCGGATACGTAAATCCCAAAGACCCAAATGCCAACAGACCCTACTTTGGCGTCGGTCAGGTTAGGGATATGGGTAGAGTCAATTTAAATAGCGTGAAAGCCTGTCCAAAAACGGGCTACACAGACTACTACGCCATGACAAAGGTGAAAATTGACCATACGTACTGCGTAAGAACCAAAGAAGGACAC
>WFRG01000003.1 GCA_015486705.1 Hippea sp.
TCGATACTTCCCTTGCGCTTCCGCCGTCTCCACCACCGATAATCAAAACGCTTTTTGGATTTTCATGGGCAAATAGCGGAAGATGGGTTATCATTTCATGATAAACAAACTCATCTCGTTCCGTATACATTATAAATCCATCAAGTAACATAACTCTGCCGAATTCGTAAGTATCCAAAATATCAAGTCTTTGCAAATTGCTGTATTCTGTATGTAAAACCTCTTTTACCTTAAACGTGAAACCGCAGTTGTCTGTGTATTTCTCAGTAAACCACAATTCTGGATTAAAAGGCATTTCAACCTCCGCACAAAAAAATAGGGCTATGAGTTTTTGAAACCCATAGCCCTTTTAGTGTTAAATCTTTTTTGTTTATCGAGTTAGCCTTCCTTTTTAAATTTTTCCCCAATTTCCAAGCCCATATCAAAGGCTTTCATATTCATATCCAAAAATCTCTCCGGAACTTCTTCTTTTACAGTTTCTCTAACCGCACTAATATCCAAAACATGCGTCAATCCAACACAAATTCCAACAGCCAAAATATTCATTGTAACAACATTGCCTATTTCATATTTAGCCACTTTAACAAGAGGATACTCGTAGATTTTATAAAGATTTTTGTCTTCGGCTGGAACTGTAACAAGACCAGAATCGACCAAAACATCAGCGCTACTTTTTAAATCCCCTTTGTAGGCATCGTAAGCCTTCTGATGGGTTGCTAAGAAAAAATCAACATTAGTGGACTCAGCGAATACAATCGGCGTATCGGAAATTATAATATCAGCCTTTGCTGCACCACCCCTAACCTGAGAGGTGTATGTTGGAACTTGGGTAGCATAATAACTTGTATGGAAAACAGCTGCATGGGCAAGTATGCTTCCTGCAGTCAAGGAACCTTGTCCACCAACTCCCGCAAATCTTAATTCATAATGAAATCCCATTTTCTTACCTCTCTATAGTTTTTTCCACTCTTTTAATGGTGTTTCAACATCATAAGGATACAGTTTCTTTAACTCTTCCCCTGTAATTTTATATTTGTCATCCTCCGTTAAAGTACCTTTAACATATTTAGCCCAATACTCATCACTTGCCTGAGCTTTCTCAACGAGACTCTTGTAAGCCTCTGTGAGTTCAGGTTTACTTTCATCCTTATGCAAAACGCCTGTTACAAACTTGCCCTTAAGCTCCTCTTCACTCATTCTCTTAGCTTTAGCAGAACTTACGAGGAAGCTCTTCATGTGCTCAAGCAACTTAGCAGGGTCACCTAATTTATTTCTTCTTCCAAAGTTGATAGGGCATGGGCTGAAAACGTCAATCAGAGCAAAACCTTTATACTCAAGACCCTCTTTTATTAGCTTTTTCAATCTTGTAGGATCTCCAGCAAATCCCCTTGCAACATAGCCTGCACCTGCTCCTATTGCCATCTGGCAAACATCAATTGTTGGCTCAAATGTTCCTCTTGGAGCCGTGGATGCCTTAGCCCCAGGAGGTGTCGTACATGAGTGTTGTCCACCTGTCATTCCGTATATCCAGTTGTTAATCAAAACAACTGTAACATCAATATTTCTCCTACATGCATGAAGCAGATGGTTTCCACCGATATGAACGATATCGCCATCACCACCAAAAACAAACACATGTTTATCTGGGTGGCTCATTTTAATTCCTGCTGCAACAGCAATCGCCCTTCCATGAATTGTGTGTAGGGTGTGAAAATCAACGTAACCTGTAACCCTCGCGGCACAACCGATACCAGAAACCATAGCACAATCATCCTTGCTCCAGCCCAGCTCATCAATAGCTTCAAGGTAACACTTCAAAACTATACCGTCACCACAGCCTGGACACCAGTAAAGCGGCATTTTGTCCATTCTTAGGTATTTTGTATAATCTACAGCCATTATTCGCCTCCTCCAAACCTCTTTAACTCTTCATCGGTCAAGCCTATCTCAACCCTCTTTGATGGATTCTTAATCTTATCATAAATCTGGGATGGCCTTATTAACACACCAGCTGCTTGATTTACACCGTATACAGGCACTTTGCCGCCTACCACCCTTTCAACTTCCAATAGGTATTGACCCAAGTTCATCTCAGCAACGATAACGTTTTTAACCTTAGATGCTATGTCCCTAATCTGCTCCTCTGGTGATGGCCACAGTGTTAATGGCCTAAACATACCAACCTTGATTCCCTCTTCCCTTGCCTGGTCTATTGCAACCCTTGCTGCTTCAGCTGTCGAGCCGTAGGCAATGATACACGTTTCAGCATCATCCATCTTGTAATACTCGTATTTTAGAATTTCGTCTAAGTGGTTGGAAATCTTTTTATACATTCTCTCCAAAAGCCACTGAGTGTACTTAGGCTCAACTGTCGGAAACCCAGTCTTATCATGAATCAAGCTTGAAAGATGATATCTATAGCTCTTTCCATCATCTGTCCACCATTTTGCCAAAGGTGGAACTTCGTAATTGTAGTCATACGGATAATAGTTATCTGGGTCAACATCTGGTTGAGTTCTATCAACAATCTCTACTTCTTCAGGGTCAGGTATGTAAACCTTTGTATGCAAGTGAGAAAGCGAACCATCCGTTAATAGCACAACTGGTTGCCTGAATTTCTCTGCCAAATTGAAAGCCCTAATGGTCTCAAAAATAGCCTCTTGTGCATTACATGGAGAGAGAGCGATTATAGGATGGTCGCCGTGCGTTCCCCATCTTGCCTGCATAACATCCTGCTGTGATGGTCTTGTTGGCAAACCTGTAGACGGCCCTCCCCTCATAACATTAACCACTACAAGGGGAACTTCAAGCATACAAGCCATACCCAAAGCTTCCTGCTTTAGGGAATAGCCAGGGCCACTTGTACATGTCATAGCCTTAACGCCACTTGCAGTAGCACCCACGCAGGCATTTATGCTTGCAATCTCATCTTCCATCATCATGAAAGGCAAACCCTTCTCGGGCATAATCTTTGAAAGCCTTTCAGGCACCTCACTGGATGGGGTTATTGGGTATCCAGCATAAAACCCCAAACCAGCCACTAAAGCAGCTTCAGCAACAGCTGCGTTTGCATTTAAAAATGCAATCCTTCCCATTGATTCCTCCTATTTACTCTTTGTAATCAAATTACCCTTACTATCCTCAAACGTTAGTTCCACACCGATATCCTCAACAGTGATAGCAAAGTCAGGACATATGTCCTCACACATCTTACACCTAATGCAATCCTCAGGTCTCACAACTTTAGCTGTAGTGCCCATCCACACATGCAAATCCTCGACCATTTCCAAAACGTTTTTTGGACAAACATGCACACATAAACCGCAACCTTTACATAAATCGTAATTAACCTCAACAGGCATGCGTTTCTCAGCCATCCTCACCTCTCCTTTTACTCAAAAATTGAAAAGGGGCAAGCCCCCTGCTTTTCATTAAATCTCTTCCACGATTTCATTTAATACTTCGCTAGGCCTCATAACCTTTTCAAGAATACTTTCATCAGGCCAATAATATCCCTTTATATCGTAAGACTTACCCTGAGCATCATCCAAGTCTTTTATAATCTTTTCTTCATTTTCTGCAAGTTTTTTGGCAATTGGCCCAAATTTTTCCTTCAATTCCTTGTCCTCGTCCTGATTGGCCAGAGCCTCAGCCCAATACCTTGCAAAGTAGTAATGCTCACCCCTTGAGTCAAGCTGGTGAACCTTCCTGCCTGGCCACTTTTGGTTTGCAAGTACTTTTGCCATGGCATCGTCAACAGCCTTAGCCATAATTTCTGCTTTCTTATTTCCATATTTCTGGCCGATAAACTCAAGAGATGCAAAGATTGCACCAAACTCTCCCATAGAATCCCATCTTAGGTGGCCTTCATCAATAAGCTGCTGGGCATGTTTAGGAGCAGAACCACCGGCACCTGTTTCAAATAAACCGCCACCAGCAAGAAGTGGAACGATAGAAAGCATCTTTGCAGAAGTTCCAACCTCTAAAATTGGGAATAGGTCTGTCAAGTAATCTCTCAAGGCATTTCCAGTCACAGAAATCGTATTCAGTCCTTTTCTAATTCTTTCAAGTGAAAATCTCATAGCCTCAACAGGCTTCATAATCCTTATATCTAAACCCTCTGTATCGTAATCCTTCAAATACTCTTTAACTTTTTTAATAAGCTCAGCGTCGTGAGCCCTATTCTCATCAAGCCAGAAAATAGCAGGGTCACCTGTAGCTTTAGCTCTTCTAACAGCCAAGCCTACCCAATCTTTAATAGCCTCATCTTTGGCTTGGCAGCCCCTCCAAATATCACCTTTCTCAACCTTATGTTCAATCAAAATATTACCGTTTTCATCAACAACCCTAAAAGTTCCGTTCACTGGCGCAATAAACGTCTTATCGTGGGAGCCGTATTCCTCTGCTTTCATAGCCATCAATCCAACGTTTGACACATCGCCCATTGTTGTTCTGTCAAACTGGCCGTTTCTTTTGCAGTCTTCTACAACCTCTTTATAAATTGTTGCATAACATCTATCCGGGATAATGGCCTTTGTATCGTGAAGCTGGTCATCTTTGCCCCACATCCTACCGCCATCCCTAATCATTGGAGGCATTGAAGCATCAATTATGATTAAGTTAGGTGCATGGAGGTTTGTTATGCCCTTTCTTGAATCTACCATAGCAAGTTCAGGGTTTTTCTCATAAACCTTTTCTATGTCAGCTTCAATCTCTTTTCTCTTATTCTCAGGCAACTTTTGTATTCTTGCGTATAAATCACCTAATCCATTGTTCGGGTTTACACCCAATTCTTCAAATTCCTTTTTGTATTTCTCAAACACATCCTTGAAATAAACCTCAACCATATGTCCGAACATCACAGGATCTGAAACCTTCATCATGGTAGCTTTCAAATGAAGTGACAGTAGCACACCCTTTTCTTTTGCATCCTTTATTTGCTCATCATAAAACTTCCTCAAGTCCTTGACACTCATGTAAGTGCCATCAAGTACCTCACCCTTAAGTAGGTGAAGTTCTCTCATTACCTGCTTGTTGCCATTTTCATCAATAAACTCAATCTTTACATCCGTCTCCTTATCTGTTGTAAAGGATTTTTCGTGCTCATAGAAATCACCGCCATCCATATGAGAAACGTGAGTTTTAGAACCATCAGGCCAATCTTGCAATGGTAAACCCATGGAATCTGGGAACTTTGCGGCAAACTCTTTAACAGCTTTAGGCAATCTCCTGTCTGAATTACCCTGCCTCAAAACTGGGTTAACGGCACTTCCCAAAACCTTAGCATACCTATCATGAATCTCCTTTTCCTTTTCATCCTTCGGTTCTTCTGGATAATCTGGAACGTTATAACCCTTTCCTTGAAGTTCCTTGATAGCGGCTTTAAGCTGAACAACAGAAGCTGAAATGTTAGGCAACTTAATTACATTTGCCTCAGGGTCATTAACTAAATCCCCCAAATAAGCTAAATCATCATTAACCTTTTGGTCTTCCTTTAAATACTCAGGAAACGTAGCAAGTATTCTACCTGCAAGAGAAATATCCCTAACCTCAACATCCACATCTGCATGCTTTAAAAACCCTTTAATAATAGGCAACAATGAAAATGTTGCAAGGTAGGGAGCTTCATCTGTTTTAGTCCATACCATTTTAGCTTTTCCTGCCATAGTTTCTCTCCTTTCATATGACATTTTATTTTTAACTATCATTAAATTTCCTTAACTACACAAGCATTTCACAAATTTCCGCACTTGGTATACATCAATAATTAACAACTGTCAAGCAGTAATTCTTAAAACTTGACTTTTTACGCCTTATAATGCATCCTTTATTGGGAGTGGGAGGTGATTTTTTGATTAGTCCAAACATTTTTTTGATGGTAGTGCCATTCTTGGTAGCCGTCGTTTTTCATGAAGTAGCACACGGTTATGCTGCATACAAATTAGGTGACCATACTGCAAAAATGGCCGGTCGTCTGACGCTAAACCCGATATCTCACATAGACCCTATAGGAACTATATTTCTACCGGCAATACTGATAATCTTTCATTCTCCTGTGCTTTTTGGTTGGGCAAAGCCCGTGCCGGTAAACTTTTTCAACCTAAGAAACCCTAAACGAGATTCGGCCATCGTAGCTGCAGCTGGCCCTGTTACAAATATTGTATTGGCAGCGCTTTTTGGTATGATATATAAGTTACTCTTGTTCTTACCTATACCAACAGCGTTGATGAACCCTTTGGCAATAACCTGCATGTACGGAGTGCAGCTTAACCTTATATTTGCATTTTTTAACTTAATTCCTATTCTGCCACTTGATGGAGGTAGGATTCTTGCAGCGTTTTTACCCCCAAAGTGGGCGTACAACTTCTCTAAAATAGAGCCCTACGGCGTATGGATTGTGATGGGACTTTTATTCTTGGGGATTTTTAACTTTATTTACTACATATTTGTATTACCCTTGACCAATTTGTTTCTATAAATGGTAGAGTTAATGAAAGAAGCGTATTTATACGAAAGGCTAAATAATAACAACATTCAATGCAATTTATGCTCCTTCAAGTGCAAGCTGTCAGATGGTCAAAAAGGCATCTGTGGTGTTAGAAAAAACGAGAAAGGCACGCTATATTCACTCGTTTATCCCAAAACTATAGCGAAAGCTGTAGATCCAATAGAAAAAAAACCTCTGTTTCACTTTCTACCCGGCACAAAAGCCTTTAGTATTGCAACAGTGGGCTGCAATTTCAAATGCCTATTCTGCCAGAATTGGGAAATAAGCCAATATCCACTGGAATACGGTAAAATTGTAGGTGAGTATTATCCACCCGAAAAGGTTGTGGAGGATGCTTTAGCTACAGGTTGCAAAAGTATAGCCTACACATACACAGAGCCAACGATATTCTTTGAATACGCTATAGATACGGCCAAAATTGCAAAAGAAAACAGCTTAAAAAATATTTTTGTAACTAACGGATATATGACAAAGGAAGCTATAGACATGATGGCCGGCCTAATTGACGCTGCAAATGTAGATTTAAAGTCATTTTCAGATTCATTTTATTCAAAAATCTGTGGCGGTGCGAGGCTCAAACATGTTTTAGAATCCATAGAATACATGAAAGAAAAAGGCATTTGGGTAGAACTCACAACCCTTATCATACCTGGTTTAAACGACAATTACGATGAAGCTAAAAAAATAGCTGAATTCATATACCAAACAGACCCATCGATACCGTGGCATATCAGTAGATTTTACCCAACATACAAACTTACCAATATCCCGCCGACACCTGTACAAACAGTGAAAGATATTAGACAAATAGGCTTATCGGCTGGGCTCAAATACGTGTATACAGGCAATATTTTGGATGACAAAGGGGAAAATACGTACTGTCCAAAATGCGGAGAGCTTTTGATTTCAAGATTTGGTTTTGAGATTAAACTAAACAACATAAAAGATGGAAAATGCACCAAGTGTGGCGAAAAAATTGATATAGTGTGGAGTTGAAAGTGAGGCTTTTATTTGAGGAAAAGGAAATCAGTGAAAAAATAAAGGATTTGGCCAAAACTATCGATGAAATTGTAAAAGAGAACGAAGGAAAAACAGTAGTACTCTACATAGAGAAAGGTGGAAAACCGTTCTTTGAGAAGCTGTTGAATTCCATGGAAACAAAACCGCTAACAGATTCTATAAGGGTAAAGAGTTACGAGGGTGTTAAAAGTTCAGGAAACATACGCTGGCTAAAAAAACCCTCTGTTGATTTAAAGGGTAAAACCTGCATCATTGTAGACGATATTTTAGACACTGGAAAAACAATAAAGAAGGTGAAAGAGTACATATTGGAAAATGGTGCGAAAGATTGCAAAATATGTGTTGCAGTCAATAAACACGAAAGAAGAGAAGAAGATATAGAGCCAGACTACTACCTGTTTGACTTAGATGAAGGATTCATCGTTGGGTTTGGCATGGATTACAACGAAAAATACAGAGAGTTGCCCTCAATATACATAATGGGCGAACAGTAGCTAAAAAATCAAAGCAGATATGACAACTTTAAACAGAAGGTGTGTTGTATTATATTCTGGTGGGTTGGATAGCTTACTTTCTTTGGTAATAATGAAAAATTTAGGGTTCGAAGCCATACCGCTTTTTATAAAAACACCTTTTTACAACAAAGATATAAACTCAATAAAAGAACAATTAGAGCCCTTTGGCGTAAAATTAGCAGTAAAAGAGG
Organism: Hippea sp.; assembly: GCA_015486705.1. Next base: position 8,235 of record WFRG01000003.1, read on the forward strand.
ATTTTAAAGGATACATGAGCATGCTAAAAAATCCTCGTTTTGGTTATGGTAAAAACCTAAACCCATGTATAGACTGTAAAATCTTCTTCTACAAAAAGGCAAAAGAGTTAATGGAAGAAACACAGGCAAGTTTCGTTGTAACAGGTGAGGTATTAGGGCAAAGGCCAATGAGTCAGCGCTCATACACAATACTTAGAACAATAGAGAAACAGTCAGGTTTAAGCGACTTGGTTTTAAGGCCGTTATCTGCGCAGTGCTTACCAGAGACAAAAATGGAACAGGAAAGCATAGTTGATAGAGAAAAACTTTATTGCATACAAGGAAGAGCAAGAAAAAAACAGTTAGAGTTGGCAAAAAGCCTGGGAATAAAAAATTTTGAAAGTCCGGCTGGAGGATGCCTTTTGACTGACGTACAGTTTAGCGCCAGATTAAAAGAAACAATGAACAGAAAAGAGGAGTTTTATAACCCTAAAGCCATAGAGCTATTACACATAGGGCGACATTTTAGGATTGACGGATTTAGGTTTGTGGTATCAAGAAACGAAGATGAAACCAAAGAACTACTTGAAAACTTTGATTTTTTACCAATTGTAATGTGCCTAAATGAACCAGGTGCAGTAGGTGTCTTTTTAAAGGAACCTCACATGGATACCATAATAAAAGGAGCTTCTATTGTAAAAAGATATTCTAGAAAAGCTCAAAGTTTGATATTTAAAGGCTCAAGGGAATTTATTATTGATATAAAACCGATGGGGGACGAAGAAATCATCAAGTACAGAATCGGAGGGGCAAATGCTTGAAGAGAAACTTAAAGAAATACAGGAAAGATACAAAGAGATAGAAGGAAAGCTCTCAGACCCGAACATAGTAAACGATATGAAAGCCTATAAAGAACTCAGCTCAGACCTAAAAAAACTCACACCAATAGTAGAAAAGGCAAATGAATACGAGAACATTCTAAGCCAAATAAAAGAAAACGAAGAACTATTAGAAGATGAAGAACTTAAAGAGTTGGCTAAAGAGGAACTGAAAGAATTAAAAGAGCGACTATCACAACTGGAGAATGAAATAAAGATTTTGCTTCTGCCTAAAGATGAAGCTGACGACAACAACGTAATTTTAGAGATTAGGGCAGGAACAGGCGGAGAAGAGGCAGCACTGTTTGCAGCAGACCTTTTTAGGATGTATTCAAGGTTTGCAGAAAGAAAGGGTTTTAAAATAGAAGTATTGAGCAAAAGTATGTCAGATACTGGAGGATTTAAGGAAATTATTGCGGAAATCAAGGGCAAAGGTGCATATTCGCTATTCAAATACGAAAGCGGAACGCATAGGGTGCAAAGAATACCTGTAACAGAATCTCAAGGCAGAATACATACCTCGGCGGCAACGGTGGCCGTTCTGCCCGAAGCAAAAGATATAGATGTTGAAATCAACCCCGAAGACTTAAGAATTGATGTGTTTAGGGCAAGTGGACATGGTGGGCAGCACGTAAACACAACAGACTCTGCCGTTCGCATAACACACCTACCAACAGGAACTGTTGTAAGTTGTCAAGATGAAAAATCACAATATAAAAATAAAGAAAAAGCCATGAAAATACTAAAATCGAGGCTTTATGACCTCTATAGAAGACAAAAAGAACAAGAGAGAGCTGAAGAGAGGAGGTCACAAATTGGCTCAGGCGACAGGTCTGAACGCATAAGAACATACAACTTCCCTCAAGGTAGAATTACAGACCACAGAATAAACTTGACTTTGTATAAACTTGACAGCATTATGGAAGGTGAACTCGACGAGGTAATTGAGGCTTTGACTGTGGATGACCAAGCAAGAAAATTAAAAGAAAGCGGATTATAAGGAGATAAAATGGGTTTTAAATGCGGTATAGTTGGCCTGCCAAATGTAGGAAAATCAACAACATTCAATGCCCTAAGTAAGGCAAATGCTGAAAGCTCTAACTTCCCTTTTTGCACAATAGACCCAAACGTTGGCATAGCAACAGTAAAAGATGAGCGTTTGTATAAACTGGCAGAACTGGTTAATCCTAAAAAAATCACGCCTCCAACAGTAGAGTTTGTCGATATTGCAGGCTTAGTAAAGGGTGCAAGTCAAGGGGCAGGCTTGGGCAATAAATTTCTATCACACATTAGAGACGTTCAGGTTATAGTACATGTGGTTAGATGTTTCGAAGATGAAGACATAGTGCATACAATGGGAGATGTTAACCCAAAAAGGGACATAGAGGTTATAGACTTAGAGCTGATACTTGCAGACCTTCAAACCATTGAAAACAGAAGCAATAAACTTTCAAAACAGGTAAAAACTGGGGATAAAAAATCAAAAGAAGAACTTGAGATTTTAGGAAAATTCAAGGAAATTTTAGAAAGTGGAAAACCTCTGAGAACGCAGGTTTTTAACGAAAAGGAGCTAAACATAATAAAAGAACTTAAACTGTTAAGCGCCAAGCCGGTTATCTATGTGGCAAATGTATCAGAGAACGATGTGAGAGGCAATGAGTATTCCAACGAGGTTCAAGAAATAGCTAACAAAGAAAGCGCACCTGTTATTGTGCTGTCAAGCAAAGTAGAAGAACAAATAAGCAGGTTAGACGAAGAGGAAAAAAGGGAATTTATGGAAATGCTTGAAATAGAAGAATCCGGATTAGAAAAACTAGCTAAAGTTGGATATAAAATGCTTGGCTTAATCACGTTTTTTACAGCTGGACCAAAGGAGGTAAGGGGTTGGACAATAACCAAAGGCACGACGGCAAAAGAGGCAGCTGGTGTAATACACAGCGACATAGAGAGAGGCTTTATAAGGGCTGAAATAATAAAATACGATGACTACATAATTTGCGGCGGAGAAAAAGAAGCCAAAGAAAAAGGGCTAATGCATTTGGAAGGCAAGGATTACATAATGCAAGATGGCGATGTAGTCTATTTTAGGTTCAACGTATGAGAGTAATTAGGGACATATACAAGCCGTGTTATATAAAAAAACCGGTTATTGCTTTAGGTAATTTTGATGGAATACACCTGGGGCATCAAGCACTAATAAAAGAGACAGTTAGGCGTGCAAATAAAAATAGCGGAACGCCTGTTCTTTTTACCTTTTATCCGCATCCAATAAAGGTAATAAAAAACATAAACGAGCCATTTTTAATTCAAACGTTTAAAGAAAAGGCGAAGATTGTTGAGAGCTTTGGTATAGAAACGATAATATGTGCAAGGTTTACAAAGGAGTTTGCTCAATTAGACCCAGAGTACTTTATCAAAAAAATACTTGTAGAGAATTTGGGCGTTGAGGCGGTATGTGTAGGTCATAATTATACCTTCGGTAAAAAAGGTGTAGGAACAACAAAAACCCTAAAGGAGTACGCTTTAAAATACTCTTTTGATGCCATTGTTATACCACCTGTTAAAATAGAAGGAATTGTTGTCAGCTCAACAAAGATAAGGGAGTTCTTAAGAAATGGGCTTATCGCTAACGCAAACGAGTTTTTAGGCAGAAAGTACACGATATCGGGCATAGTAAAAGAGGGCGATAGGCGCGGTAAATCGTTAGGATTTCCAACGGCAAATATATATCCGAAGAACGAAATTCTGCTTCTAAATGGTGTTTATGCAGCTTATGCCTATATTGACTCAAAAAAATACAAAGCGGCCGTAAACGTGGGTGTAAATCCAACATTTAGAGGAACTCTAAAACACATAGAGGCGCATTTGATAGGGTTTAAAGGAAACATATATAGAAAAAAGATAAAAATAGAGTTTGTAGATTTTATAAGAGGAGAGAAGGCTTTTAAAAAAATAGACGAACTTATTAGGCAAATCAACTCAGACATAAAAAAGATAGAAAAAATGCTATAGGTGATGAGATGGTTTTTGAAAATTTGCACGAATACTTAGACGCCCTAAAAAAGAAAAATGAGCTTATTGTAATAAAGGAAGAAGTTGACCCAGTTTATGAAATGGGACAGATAGCAGACAGATTAATTAAAGGAAAAGGCCCCGCTGTGTTATTTAAAAAACCGAAGGGAAGCGACATCCCTGTAGTAATGAACATGTTCGGCACCAAAGAGCGCACAGAATTCGCACTGAACGTTGAAAACTTAGACGACCTTGGAAAAAGGGTGGAAGAACTGGTTAACGCTGAAATACCGTATAACTTTTGGGATAAGCTGAAAAACATAGTAAAGCTAAAAGAGTTCAGTAAATACATACCAAAAATTGTAAAAGAGGCACCATCTCAAGAGGTAATAATAGACGATGTTGACCTATCTAAACTGCCCATCTTAAAAACTTGGCCAAAAGACGGAGGCAGGTTTATAACCCTACCACTTGTTTTTACAAAAAACCCAATAACGGGCAAACAAAACTGCGGCATGTATAGAATGCAGATGTTTGATAAAGACACAACCGGTATGCATTGGCACATACACAAAGATGGGGCTCATCATTTTAGGTGGTACAAAGAAAAAGGTGAGGTTATGCCGGTTTGCGTGGCAATAGGCGCAGACCCCATAACGATTTATACGGCGACAGCACCGCTACCTGAAGATATAGATGAAATGTTGTTTACTTCATTTTTAAGGAGAAAACCGATAAAACTTGTCAAAGCAACACTTTCAGATATTTTAGTTCCTGCGGAGGCTGAAATTATTTTAGAGGGTTATGTTGACCCAAATGAGCCATCGCATTTGGAAGGACCTTTTGGCGATCATACAGGGTATTATTCACTTGAGGATTACTACCCTGTTTTTCATATAAAACGTATAACGATGAGAAAAGACGCTATATACCCGGCAACAATAGTCGGAAAACCGCCAATGGAAGATTGCTTTTTAGGAAAAGCTACAGAGAGGCTGTTCTTGCCAATTATTAAAAAAATACTGCCTGAAATTATTGATATAAACCTTCCTATAGAAGGCATTTTTCACAACTTCGCATTTGTCTCTATAGACAAGCAATATCCCGGTCATGCTTTCAAAGTCATAAATGCCCTCTGGGGTTTAGGTATGATGAGCTTAACAAAAATCATAGCTGTTTTTGATAAAAATGTTAATGTGCAAGATATTGGCGAGGTAATTTGGAGATTAGGCAACAATATAGAACCACAGAGGGACATAATATTTACAAAAGGCCCATTGGATGTTTTAGAACATGCTTCAAACATACCGTTTTTAGGTTCAAAAATGGGTATAGATGCAACAAAGAAGTGGAAAAGCGAAGGGTTTTCAAGGGAGTGGCCAGACGACATAGAAATGGAAAGCAACGTAGTTTTAAAAATGGATAAGCTGTTGAAAAAATACTGGAAAGGGGGTTAAAAATGAACGTAATTGATGCTGTAAAGGCAAGATTTTCTGTAAGAAAATTTTTGGATAAGCCTGTGGATAAGGAATTGGTGTATAAAATTTTGGACATCGCACGATGGTCTCCATCTGGACATAACTTGCAACCGTGGGAAGTAGCCGTTGTAATGGGTAGAAAGAAAGATGAATTATCAGAGAAATTGATTGAAGCTGTGAAGAATAAAGCCGAGAGAAAATATGACTATTTTTATAGCCCAAAAGTGTTACCAGAGCACATAAACGCAAGAAGAAAACAATGTAATACGCTTGTCTTTGAGCACAAAGGCATAGACCCTAAAAACGATAAAGAAGCGCTCATGGAACACATACTTGAGAATTTTAGATTCTTTGGAGCACCTGTAGCCCTAATCATTATGAGAGAAAAAGAGTTAGGAGAACCATCTTATATAGATTTAGGCATATTTGGCCAAACAATTATGCTAACTGCCTTGGAGTTTGGACTAGCTACATGCGCACAAACCTCCGTGGCAGCATATCCCTATGTAATAAGGGATGCCTTGGGAATTCCAGAAAACAAAATGATAGTTTATGCCATTGTTCTTGGATACCCAGACATGGATGCACACATCAACAAGCTCAGAATGCCACGGGATGAGGTTGATAAATTCGCTACATTCTACGAATAAATGACCAAAAACACTTTAATAGAAACGCTTAATAAACTAGAAAGCTCCCTGTTTAGGGAGCTTTTTTTTAATAACAAAAAAGAAGCAGAAAAACTTTTAAAAAAACAAGAATCGATTTTAAAGTTCAAAAAAACTGCAAACTGGCTTTTAAAGGACATAAATTCATTAAACCTATCAAAAAGAGTAATAGAAACACTTAAAAATAGAGGTATCGGTAAGATACTCGATTTAGTTTATCTAAAACCTTTGAGGGTTGAAGATTATGCGTTTAAAAACCCTAAGGAGGTAAAAAACGGCGATTATGTAGCAATTAAAGGCATTGTCGTCTCAAAAAATAGGGGAAACAAGGTTCTAAGTTTAATAGTCAATGTTCAAGGCATGCACATAAGGTGTAACTGGTTTAACATCACACCGTATCTTAGAAAACTCATAAACTCTATAAACCTTGGAGATGAGCTTGTCTTTTTGGGAAAGATAAATGTTGATGGGTTTATCAGGCAGCTCAATCATCCAAAGATAGAAAATCCAAAAGATTTTGATGAATTCAAGAAAATTGTATATCCATCTGTAGGTAATTTGAGAAATTCCACAATTCAAAAAGTCATAAGCCAAGCTTTGGAAATAGCTCCTAAAAAACCTTATGAATGGTTGCCGTACTCATCCATTGTAAAAAACGACCTATGTTTTTTTAGTGAAACTTTAGAGCAGATGCACACTGCAGGCAATTTTGACAATATAGAGAAAAGATTAAAGTACGAGGAGCTGTTCTTGCTGCTCTTTGCGCTAAAATTACAGGAGAAGAAACTCAAAAGCCACACAGCACCGTCTATAACAGTTAATAAAGAATTTTTAAAAGAAATCAAAAAAACCCTGCCGTTTCAGTTAACAAATGGACAAGACAAGGCTTTAGAAGAGATATTGAATGATTTAAAAAACGACAGACCTATGCTTAGGCTCTTGCAGGGCGATGTAGGATGCGGCAAAACCATAGTGAGCTTAATTGCAGCCTTGGTTGTAGTGAAAAACGGCTATCAAACAGCCATAATGGCACCAACCCAGCCCCTTGCTACACAATTTTTCGAGCAAGCAAAATCGCTTTTTGAAAAGTTTGGATATTCTGTAGAACTTTTGATTAGTCCAACTAAAAACAAGAAAAAGATATATGAACAACTAAAAAACGGTGAAATAAACTGCATAGTAGGCACTCATGCCCTCTTGCAAGAGAATGTGGAGTTTAAAAAGTTGGGCTTTATCGTTATAGACGAGCAACATAGGTTTGGAGTTGAACAGAGAAAGACATTATCAAAAAAAGGGAGTTTTCCGCATGTTCTCATAATGAGTGCAACCCCTATTCCGAGAAGCTTGTCAATGGTGCTCTATTCAAAAGCATCTCTAAGTACAATAAAAGAAAAACCAAAAAACAGAGGAAAACTAACAACGCTTCACTTTTTCAAGAAAGATTCAAAAAAAGCCTATCAAATAGCCATTGAAGAGATTAGAAAAAAACACCAAGTTTATGTAATCGCACCGCTAATTGAAGAATCTGAACATTTTGAAAATGTAGAAGCGGCAAAAAGGTTGTTTGAGTCTTTGAAAAGCACTTATTTTAAGAATTTTAAAATATCGCTTCTCCATGGCAAGTTGAAGAGTGAAGATAAAGAAAAAATGATACTTGAGTTCAAAGAAGGAAAAATAGACTGCCTTGTGAGCACAACGGTTGTAGAAGTCGGTATTGATTCACCGAATGCAACTGTCATTATAGTAGAGAATGCCGAAAGATTCGGTTTGTCTCAACTTCATCAATTAAGAGGTCGTGTTGGTAGAAGTAATTTAGACAGTTATGCCATTTTTATCACAGACAACAAATTAACGGAAAATGCCCGCAAAAGGATAAAAGCACTTTTAAAGACAAACGACGGGTTTGAAATAGCAGAGATGGACTTTAAGCTGAGGGGCTCAGGAGAAATCTTAGGAGTAAAGCAACATGGCAGAGACCTTGTATACACAGATATTATAAAAGACAAAGAATTGATAAAAAGCGTTAAAGGTGATATTGAAACGCTGATTGAAAAAGGTTATCCTTTCA
>WFRG01000004.1 GCA_015486705.1 Hippea sp.
GCCTACATGTTTGCCGGTTTTGTTATGTTTGGTCTGGCGTATACCTTAAAACACAACGGTCATATAAGAATAAATGTTTTAACAAGCAGGTTTTCGCCAAGCATTCAGAGGATATTTAGGATCTATGCACTGATTGCTGTCTTAATTTTCACCGTTTACATTTTCTACTATTCGGTTTGCATGGTTTATCAGGCCTACGTTTACCAGATGAGATCGGACACGGTAGCCCAAACCCTGCTTTGGATTCCACAGCTTGTAATGCCTACAGGATTTTTTGTCCTTGCCCTACAGATAATTTCGGAGATAATCAAGGAGTTTTCTAAATGATCTCAGATCCTTTGACCCTGCTTATTGTAATGATCGTTGTTCTGTTTGCATTCCTATTAAGTGGTATCTGGATAGGCTTTTCTTTGTATTTGACAGGCGTTGTTACTATGCTTTTGTATGATTTCACGCTTCCGCCTACAATTTCCATTTGGTCAAAAATCGGTGGACTTTTGGCTAATTCTTCCTGGAATAGTCTTGACTCTTGGTCTTTGGTTGCTTTGCCTTTGTTTGTTTTCATGGGTGAGATTCTCTATCATACAGACATATCGAACAGGCTGTTTAACGGCCTTTTGCCGTGGTTTTCTAAAATCCCGGGTAAACTCTTACACATGAACGTTGTTGCATGCTCGATGTTCGCCGCTGTTTCTGGATCGTCTGCAGCAACTACTGCCACCGTGGGTAAAATCACTCTAAATGAACTTGAAAAAAGAGGTTATTCGAGGAGCTTATCCGTAGGCTCTCTAGCTGGTGCTGGAACATTGGGTTTTTTGATACCGCCGAGTTTGATTATGATCATATACGGTGTCATGTCCAATGTGTCTATAGGCAAACTCTTCATTGCGGGCATCATACCCGGTTTAATGTTGGGAGGCTTGTACTCTCTTTACATCATGATTGCCGCCATTGTTAAGCCTGATGTTGTGCCGAAAGAGGAAGAAAAATACACGTGGAATGATAGGTTGAAGTCATTAAAAGACATTGCACCGGTTTTCTTTTTGATTTTGCTTGTTTTGGGAAGTATATATCTCGGCTTTGCCACACCAACAGAAGCTGCTGCTTTGGGAGTTGTGGGTTCTTTGGTTATAGCTGCTTTTTTTAAAAATTTAAACATGAAAAATTTTACCCTTTCGATAAAGAACACAATAAAAACAACGATAATGATCGCTTTCATAATGATGGGCGCTGCATTCTTGTCTCAGGTTGCTGGATTTAGCGGCATAACACGCTCTTTGAGCCTTTATGTTGCAGGCTCTCACTTGAACCCCTACACACTGCTTGCCATCGTGGGTTTTATGTATCTGTTGCTTGGTGCAATCTTGGATGGTGTTTCGATGGTCGTCATGACAACGCCAATTATCTTGCCTATTATGCAGCAAGCGGGATTTGAGCCGCTGTGGTTTGGTATATTTTTGGTTATAATGGTTGAGCTTGCACAAATTACACCACCTGTTGGATTCAGCCTGTTTGTTATTCAAGGTATTTCGGACGAAAGCGTGGGTGATATAATTAAGTACAGCTTTCCATTCTTCATGATCATGATCTTCACCGTTGTTGTTTTGGCGCTATTTCCTCAAATTGTTTACTTTCTTCCTTCGCATATGATTAGGTGATTAACCAAACACAGCAAGGATCTATGGTGCTTTAGATCTATTTTCCCATTACAACTAATTGATCTTCTGACATCAAATTTAATTATCTTGGATTCATTTCTGTAACTTCTATTGATAGTGTACAATATCTTTTGTTATACTTCAAATGCCAATTTCCCCCTCAAAACCTTATTTACTTTTTTGGAGTTTCTATGCTAAAATGGCATTGCTATGGATAGTTTCATTGAGAAAGCTAAAGAGAGGATTAAAAAATCCAAAAAGTTGGTTGCCTTTACAGGTGCGGGGATTTCTGTTGCAAGCGGTATACCGCCTTTTAGGGGTCCGGATGGGCTCTGGAGTAAATACGACCCTTCATGTTTTGATATAGACTACTTTTTGGCCCATCCAAAGGAAAGCTGGGGCTTGATAAAAAAAATCTTTTACGGATTTTTGAAAGACGTTAAACCAAATCCTGCCCATTATGCTTTGGCAAAACTCAACTGTCCTGTAATTACTCAAAACATAGACAACCTGCATCAGGCGGCGGGTTCTAAAGATGTTGTTGAATATCATGGAACAGCAGAGACACTTGTATGTTTGAACTGTAGCAAGAGGTTCAAAAGAAGCGAGATAGACTTTGAAAAGGATGTTCCAACATGTCCTGAGTGCAATGGTCTTTTAAAACCCGACTTTGTATTTTTTAAAGAACCAATACC
>WFRG01000005.1 GCA_015486705.1 Hippea sp.
ATATCAACACCGGAAATCCTTTCTCCATCAGTGTTTATAAAACCGGCTATTCCGCATCCCGATATATCTTTAGCAAGCTCCATAACCAACCACCCTATTTTATTTTTCTATCAAGTCTCAAAACCCTGAAAGCTTTATTAAAATACTTCCAGCCAAAATCACTATTTAAAAAAGCATCCTTAATCCAAGAAACATCAAATTTATTCTGTATCATCCAATTAAACATGCCCGCCTTTTCAATATTGTTCACCAAAATCACACCTCTAAGCCTATTGTCCTCATCTATCAAAAACTTCCTATATTCTCCATCACGTTCAAAGCTTAAAATTTCAAGTTCATCCGAATCAACTATTCCCATAGATATAAAGCTTGTTTTCCCAATAGCAATGGAGTTCATTGGAAATCCACCTTTATACTTAACATCCATTCCGAGTATATTAAGAGCAGACGTCCTTCCTTGTCTTGCCGCAAGAGGTAAAATAGGTATTGGCCTCTTTGTCCCGTAAACCACATCATAGGCCTGTGCAACATCACCTGCAGCATAAATATTTTCGTCTGAGGTCTGCATATAATCATTTACCACAACACCCTTATCAACCTTTAAATTCGCATCTTTTGCTAAATCAACATTAGGGCTAACACCAACAGCTACAACAACACCATCGGCGTTTATCTTTTTGCCACTGTTTAAAATAACCTGCTCAACCCTGTTTGAACCATCTAGAGCTTTTACAGAATCGTTTAATATTAAATTAACGCCCAGTTCTTTTAGCTCCTTATGTATAAAATCAGCTCCTTTGTCGTCCAATACAGGGAAAAGCACCCTGCGTGCAAGTTCAACAAGCGTAACTTTAACCTTTTTCTTCGCCAATTTCTCGGCTATCTTGCTACCTATAAGACCCGCCCCTACAACTACGCAATGATTTATATTCTTAAGGTCTTTTCTTAACTTATCAGCCCCTTTAATGTTTGTTAATGTATGAACGCCCTCCAGTTCAAGACCATCAATTGGGGGTTTAGCGGGTTTTCCACCACACGCCAATAGCAGTTTATCATATTCTACCTTTTCAGAATTATCCAATTCAACGACTTTAGTTTTTGGGTTAATCTTAACAACCCTCTTTCCCAACATTACATCAACTTTATTCTCTTCATAAAACCCAGGTCTTCTATAATAAAACCTATCTTCGGATCTACTAACTTCACCAATAACCAAATTCGGCAACAAAGGATGGGAGTACGCCCTGTAATTCTCATCTGAAATAATTGTTATACTCGATATTTTATCTTTTTCTCTAATAGCTTCGACAGCATTTATAGCTGCTACAGAATTCCCTACTATTACTATTTTCATGCCATTACCCTCTACAGTTCTTCTAATGTTAAAGCTTCGTTGGGGCATGCCTCAACACAGGCAGGAATTTCCCTATCTGGACAAAAATCACATTTAGTTGACAAACCCCACGTTTCTCTTCTTGTATCCCTCTTTATAACTCCGTAAGGACAAGCCATAATGCACATCCAGCATCCTACACAAGTCTCTGGATTCACAACTACATATCCCCTGTCGTCTCTATGCATAGAACCATTTTGGCAAGCCTCAATACAGGGCGCATCGTCGCAATGCCTGCACATTACAGAAAGAGAGACGGGATAGTTAAATTCTACAGTACATCTCGCTATAGGTTTTTCCTCTCTTTTAAAGGCTTTAATTATATCCTTTGATTGTGAGTGTTCAACTATGCAAGCTACTTCACATAAATGACAAAAAATACAATTATCTTCCCTAATTTTTACTATTTTCATCAGTTCAACCTCACTCTCCGGCCGGTAATATACCTAAGATTTCAAGCTCTTTTTCGTTAAGACCAACACCTCTAAGATTGAGCCTATTACCTCTTAAGGATTCAATAGAATTTATACCCATGGCTCCCATAGTTTCCTTTATTTCAAGCGCCCAAACTTCAAGTAAGTTAACCAACCTTTTACTCGCTATATCTGGATTTACCCTCTTAGACAAGTGCGGATCTTGCGTAGATATGCCCCATGCACACTTTCCAGTATGACACTGTTGACACATTGTACATCCGATTGCAATCAACGCAGCTGTTCCTATATAAACAGCGTCAGCCCCTAAGGCTATCGCTTTAACAACATCCATGGAATTCCTTATACCACCACTTGCAACAAGAGATACATACTGTCTAATGCCCTCCTGCCTGAGTCTTTCGTCTACAACAGCCAAAGACACTTCAAGTGGCAAGCCTATATTATCCCTAATCACCTGTGGTGATGCACCAGTGCCACCTTTAAAACCATCCAAAACTATAATATCAGCTCCTGCACGAGCTATTCCACTTGCAATAGCTGCAACATTGTGAACACAAGCAATCTTTACCGCAACAGGTTTTTTATACTCTGTAGATTCTTTCAAAGCATAAATAAGTTGCCTCAAATCCTCAATCGAATAAACATCATGATGCGGAGCAGGAGATATAGCATCAGAACCTTTAGGCATCATCCTCGTTTCAGATATGGTCTCAGATACCTTTTCACCAGGCAAATGACCGCCTATACCGGGTTTTGCTCCCTGGCCGATTTTGATCTCAATGGCGCTTCCTACATCCAAGTAATCTTTGTGAACACCAAATCTACCACTCGCAACCTGAACGATAATATTACCTTTAAATTTATAGTGATCTTTGTTTAAACCACCCTCACCAGAGTTGTAATAAGTGCCCATCTCTTTTGCTGCCCTACCCAACGACTCGATAACATTGTAACTCAAAGCTCCATAGCTCATGGCTGCAAACATTATTGGTATATCTAACTCAAGTTGGGGAGCTAATTTTGTTTTCAGCCCACTATCATCCACATGTATAGAATCGGGTTTTCTGCCTAAAAACGTTTTCAATTCCATAGGCTCCCTTAATGGATCTATGGATGGGTTTGTAACCTGAGAAGCATTGAGAAGCATATGGTCCCAATAAATAGGATAAGGTTTATCGTTTCCCATAGAAACGACAGGCGTTCCTCCAAATATAGCCCTTTTTTTCAGACCATCTACATGTCCACTCCAGTTATGGTTGTATCTATATGAAGGATCAGCCCTTTTAACTGTTATAGCGTCTGTCGGGCAAATTGCAGCACACCTGTTACAACCTACACAATTAGCATTCCATGTCCAAACCCTATCCTCTTCTTCGTCATAGAACGTAGCATCAAAAGAACACTGTTCAACACAAGCTTTACATCTAATGCATCTATAGTCATCCCTCTCGACTACAAAGGATGGGGGCACGTATGACTTTAAATTTTTCATCCATTCCACTTGGTAGCCTCCCTAAAATAAAAACTTGGTAGTAAATATTACATAAATATCCCACTTTTGTCAATTTATAGACATTTATGTAAAATTAATATACTAATTTTACATTATAAAATTATCTTATTTCAAAGACAATAAAACAGCTTCTTCCTTACAATTAGGAAAAAACGGACAGTTAATGCAGTCCTCCCAAATTTTTTTTGAAGGTAGTTGCTTCTTATCAATAAGTTTAAAACCAAGTTTTAAGAAAAAACCTTTCTTGAAGGTTAGAGCAAATACATCTTTTACTCCTAGCCACCTAGCCTCTTCTATGCATGCCTCAACCAATCTCCTACCCACATTCATGCCTTGATATTTTTCATCAATAGCAAGCGTTCTAACTTCAGCAAGATAGGGAAAATAAAGCCTTAAACTTACAATACCAACAATTCTATCACCATCTTTAGCGCAGAAAAACTCTCTTATACGCTCTGCAATATTTTCCTTATTCCGTATAAGTATTTCTCCCTTCTTTGCGAAATGTTCTATCAAATCAAATATAGCATTTACATCTTCCAATATAGGTTTAACTATTGCTAAATCTCGCATCCACAGATTCCCCGTGAACAAAAAGTCCCTCAATTTTTGCAAAGTCACTTGCGCATCTAGCAACTCTTTCAAAACCCTTCTTCGTAAAGTGTAAAATACTACTCTTTTTCATAAATGTTTCGCAAGATAGAGGAGAAAAAAACCGTGCAGTGGAAGATGTTGGCAGCGTATGGTTAGGCCCTGCAACATAATCTCCTATGGGCTCAGGGGTGTATTCCCCGATAAAAATGGCTCCCGCATGGCTAACCATATTCATAAAACCGTAATTATCCTCCAATTGCAATTCAAGGTGCTCAGGCGCCACAATATCCACACATTTGGCTGCAATATCCATATCTTTCGTGTAAACAAAGACAGCATTTTTGGATGAAACTTCAGTAATAAATCTTCTTTCTGTTTTTGATGAGTACTCTAAAAACAAATCTTCAACCTCTCGAGTTAAATCCTCATTCAATCCAACAAAAAAACACCCAGCAAGCTCATCGTGTTCAGCTTGAGAAAGTAAATCCTTAGCGACATAAACAGGATTTGCGTTTTTGTCTGCAACAACCATAACTTCAGATGGGCCAGCAATTGAATCAATCCCCACATCACCAAATACCATTTTTTTGGCTAACGCCACATATATATTGCCAGGACCAGCTATAACATCAACATTAGGTATAGTCTCTGTTGCATAAGAAAAAGCAGCTATTGCTTGTGCTCCACCGATTTTATAAACTCTGTTAATGCCATAAAGTTTTGCAATATACAAGACATAAGGGTTGGCAATGCCACCTCTGGCAGGTGTTGCAATCTGTATGTTTCTAACCCCAGCAACAACAGCAGGAATTATTGTCATAAGGGCAGTTGAAGGATAAGCCGCCTTTCCACCTGGTATGTACAAACCAGCCCTCTCAACAGGCGTTACCCTAACACCCAATATAGAGCCATCCTCTTCTATAAATTGTGATTTGGGCTTAAAAGCTTCATGAAACCTTTCTATTCTTCTGGTCGCACACTCAATGATATTCTTGTGCTCCAAAGGCACCTTTTTTAAAGCTTCGTCGAACTCTCTGTCGCTTACCAAGATTGATTTGCTATTGGCTTTATAGCCGTCAAATTGCTCCGTGTATTCAAAAAGCGCCCTATCACCATTTTCCCTAACGTTCTTAACGATTTCTCTAACCTTATATTCAAAATCACCAAAAGATAGTTTTCTTTTACTCTGAATTTGCTTTAATTTTTCCAAACCTTCAACGCTTTTTATTTCTATCAAGTTAGTCTCCTTAATATTTCATAGGCAATCTTTAGCTTCTCAGATTTTTCAACCCTCTCTATTTCACCCTTTTTGTGAATTATTACAACTTCATTATAGTCCGAACCAAATGCAATATCGCTCCTCTTAACATCATTAGCTACTATGAACTCCAAGCCTTTCTTTTCTATTTTTTTCTTTGCATTCTCTAAAAGGTCATGTGTTTCAGCTGCAAACCCAACGAGCCTTACTTTTTTTCCCAAAGATTTAGCATATTTACCTATCTCAACAGTAACGTCTGGGTTCTCCATAAAATGTAATCCAAACCCACCGTTGCCTTCTTTTTTTATCTTCTTACTCTCTCTTTTCTCAGGTTTAAAATCAGCTATGGCCGCAGCCATTATAACGATCAATTCATCTTCTTTTTCAATTTCACTCTTGAGGGCATTCAACATATCTACCGTGGAGCTTACATCTATACGTTTTATTCCGAATGGTGTTTCTAAACATACTTTGCCCGTTATAAGAGTTACATCTGCACCCAAATACTTAGCCATTTTAGCCAAAGCAAAACCCATCTTTCCACTTGACCTATTCGTCAGATATCTAACAGGGTCAATTGCCTCAGAGGTTGGTCCAGCTGTTACAATAATTTTTTTACCCTTTAAAATATCAGGATAAAAACAGGACTCTATTGCGTCTGCAATGTGATTTTCATTGGCTATATGTCCAACACCTACAGTATTGCAAGCAAGTTCGCCTTCAACAGGCTCAACTGTTAACCACCCCAAATCTCTCAACCTATTCAAATGTCCTTGAATTATCGGGTTTAAATACATATGGCTATTCATAGCAGGGGCAACAACCTTCTTAGCATCCGTAGCCAAAGCGATTAAGCTCACGGGGTCATCTGCAATTCCACAGGAAATTTTTGATATAATGTTTGCCGTCGCAGGAACAACTGCAAGAACATCTGCCCA
>WFRG01000006.1 GCA_015486705.1 Hippea sp.
GAAAAAGAAGTAAATAAAGGCAATTTATTTAAATTATGCTTTCCATCCTCTATTATGAGATGGCTTAGCACCTTTGCTATTGTTCTGCTGTTAGGTGAATTGTTTTATCCATTTGCTTTAGCACAAGCCACCCCATCTCCCAGCCCCAGTACTTCAAGTTGCTATGTAAGCTCAATGAGCCCTCAGGATGTGCACAAATGGTGGAATTCTTTGATGGGATTCCAAGGAGACGAAGTTAACGCTCTAAACTGGAACGAACTGTTAAAAAACAAGCCCGGCAAGTTGCCAATACAAATAAATGTTAATGTCAATACAGCAGGCCCACATGAAAACAAATTATACAAATTAAAAGATGTTGCAGGTATTCTTGGTGTTTCTCCAAAAGAGATTTCAAAAGCAACAGGCGTCCCAACTAACGGCTCTCTTTCTGCATATCAAATACAAAGTTTAAAGAAGGTAAAAGAAGAGCCGGATATGCTTCAAAAAATTTTAGGCTCAGGCGGCGGAGCAGTTACAAAAGAAACCGCTCCTTCAGAAAATCTGAAAATAATGCTCCCAAATGGAAAACAGATAGCACTTGCGGATTTAAGAAGATTGGTGCAAATTAACAAAGACAGCTGCATGCTGAACCACGAAGACATACAGGGCAAGGCATCATATATTGCACTTTTGGATAAAGATTTGTGGTATGGTTTTCAAAGAGGCTCTCTTGTTTCAAGACAGCCCCAGCATTTAAGCTCTAATGACCTGCTTTCTGCGGTTACACTCAATGGCGGGGCAAATATTCTCATCCCTTCTATGTATTTAAGATGGATTAGTGCTTTTAACAAAATAAATACATTTGATATGCTTGCAAACCTTGGGGTAGGCATGTGGGCAACAAGCAGAATTTCTAATATAGAGAAAAGAACAGAAAAATTGCAGGGTTATTTAGATTCAGATGCTAACTTATTAAACTCACTTGGAACCGCTCCGGGAGTAAAGCCGGACCCGAAGGTTATTGACAATATCAACAAAGACCTTAATGCTAAAAGTGCAGACTATACAAAGCTTCAGCAGAGCTTTTTCAAGAAAATGCAAGCTGGCAGGTTGGCTACATATTCCAAAAGCAGAGCGTACACTGGTATTGCGCTTGGGCTTCTCTGGACCGGCCCTGCAAGGTATGTTTATTCAATAGATAATGCAATTATTTTTAGAACTTCTGCTATTCCAGCAAGCAAGAGAAGAGAATATTATTTGAAGGTATTTGTACATCATGGTGATGTTGTTCCTAAATTCAGAAGCGCAACAGATTTTCTTATGATGGGGAAAGCTACTGAACTAATTGGCAAATATCTGCACGTTGGCATGCCATTGAAGGCATTTGGTGTAAATGATGTATTTCTTATAAATAACGATGAAGGAGCGGGGCCTCGAAATGTTTTATCAACTCAAAAATCTTCGACCTCTTTAATGAGCAGTGATGGACGCTGGATTATTTCCACCAATTGGAAGGGCAGGTCGCTTGCAACCAATTTTGAAAATGTTTTTCAGGACAGCGATATAACTTCTTTACCCCTAGAGTCGAATATGCTGCCGCCAAATGCTTTAGTTGATAGAAAAGAATTGATGGATACGATTACAAGACTTGGCTCTGTTGCACTGCCTGCATTTATAACCGCTAAAGCATTTAGAACTGTCTGGGCAGAGCCTATTTATACGATAGTTCCTACAATTCTAATGACAAACGCACTTATTGATTGGACTGATAGAGATTTCAAGAATGTAGAGTGTAATGAAGACGTTGTCAATAATTATATAAAGAGATATATTGCTCTGACTCTTATTGCAGATGCTCTTACTTATGCTCTACCTCCCATCTCCAGTTATAGTGGTGTATTAAAGTGGGCTAAAGTTGTCGGGAATGTTGCGGGCGGTTTGGATTTTGTGAATAAGTTGAATATTCCAAATGTATTATTAATGTATTACTCGACCGATGCGATGCGCTACGTAACAACATGCAAAGATAACAAATACACAATACTTACTTACCAACATATGAGCGATGCAAGCACCGGCAGTCAGGAGACAATGAGCACGATTAAGAGCCATTTAAAGGGAATTGATGTTGACAGATTGATTCCTAAGCTAAATATCTCCTCTGCGCTTGGAGGAATAGGCTCTAAAGTTGATCTGAAGTCAATGCCAGAAGTTTTGAATCTGCGTTCAATAATGTCGGACCAGTACGGGAGCATAGAACCAAAGGATTTATATTATTTA
>WFRG01000007.1 GCA_015486705.1 Hippea sp.
ACATACACTTAAATCCTACATCAAGCGGAATCGTGGAGAACCCGGAGGACTGGGAATTTTCTTCGTATAAGGAATTTTTGGGCGACGATAGCGGAGTTTGTAATTTTAAGAGCTATCTGGATATTGATTCTAAAACATACAAGAAATTTGTCGAATCCGTAAAAGATTACCAGCGCGAACTTTCATTGATAAAACATTTAGCCCTTGAATAGCCATTTTCTTGCACCTACGAGGTGCAAAGTTTTGGGGTGGGGTGATTGAATAAAGGTATGTATTTTGCTAATGTATTTTATTATGGAAAAGGTTGAATTTGTTGCTGAGGTTTCGAGTAATCATAACGGTGATTTGAATAGATGTTTAAGGTTTATCGAAGAAGCGAAAAAGTGCGGCTGTGACAGTGTTAAGTTTCAGCTTTCTAGATACTTCCTCTGAAATTTTAAATACAGCATAAATACAGTAAAGCAAAGATGAAGAAAAGAGAGAGGATTTGATAATAAAAATCTTGTTTTGATTGGTAGGGTAAGTTATTGGGATCTACCTACCTGAAATTACAATAACTTATGGACAATTGGTGCTGTATCTGATAAAAAGACGTATGGCTTTGAGACTGAAAAATAGCAAGGTTTTTTAATATGTTTTTAGGAAGTGTATATCACGATGCTCGTAGATGAGAAATTAAGTAAAAAGATAGATAAGATAAAAAAGTTAATAGTCAAAAAAACGGAACCGGAGAGAGTTATTTTGTTTGGCTCTCTCGCAAAAAAGACACCTACGATTGGTTTTGATATAGATATTTTTGTACACAAAGGGAAAATTCTGTCTCACAGAGAGGAGAGAAAATTAAAAGAAGAAGTGGATAAGCTGGCTGGCATTTACAGCGTTGATGTAATTTTTTCAGATAGAGTTGAAGAAGATTTTCAAGATATGATAAATGATACAGGGATTGTTTTATATGAAAAAGACAGAGGTTGAGCTTGCTATAAAGAAGCTTAAAAAGGCATTTGAAAGACTCAAAAGCGCAGTTGAAATAGCCAAAGACGATTTGGATAAAGACGGTGTTATTCAAAGGTTTGAGTTCACAGCCGAGCTGTTGTGGAAAACCTTAAAAATAATTTTGGAATACAATAAGGTTGAGTGCCATTCACCGAGAGATTGCACAAAAAAGGCGTTCAGATATGCATTGATAAATGACGATGAAATAGTATTGGATATGCTTGATAGCACAAATAAGAGTTCCCACATATACGACGAAAAAACATCAGAGGAGATTTTCAACAGGATAAAAGAGGTTTATGTTGACCATATTGAGAAGATGATCAAAAGCCTTTCAGATCAGCTTTAAGGACTTAATCGCTAGCGCATCCAACAATGCCTATCCCATTTCTTGCACCTCGTAGGTGCAAGAAATGCTTGACAATCGCATAATAAATGATAAATTAACCAGGAATATGATTGTTGAAAATCAAAAATTATCACCTACGAGGTGTGAAGTTTGGGAAGTAAAATAAGATTTTTTGAGCTCAATCAGTTTTATCATGTGATGACAAAGAGTATTGCAGGATATGTTGTATTCAAGGCTGATTCAGATTATCAAAGAATGTTGGAAATGATGGAGTTTTATAATCACAACGCTTTGCCTATAAGGTTTTCCTACTATTATCAATTTAAAGACAGCGAGCTCTTTAAAAAAAGATTTGATTTGTCGAAATATGACAGATTGGTAGATATAATTGCTTATTGCCTAATGCCGACCCATATTCATTTTCTAATGACATCTTTAAAAGAAAATGGCATCTCGGTATATATGAAAAACCTGCTTAACAGCTATACTCGTTATTTCAATACGAAGAATAACAGAAAAGGACCTTTATGGCAGGGAAGATTCAAAGACGTTTTGATTGAAAGTGACGAGCAGCTTTTGCATCTAACAAGATATATTCATCTAAATCCTGTTTCAGCCGGACTTGTGGAAAATACTAAAGACTGGGAATATTCATCGTATAAAGAATTTTTGGGAATAGACGAAGAAGCTAAAGCAGTTTGTAATTTTAAAAATTATCTCGATATTAACCCCAAAACATATAAAGAGTTTGTCGAATCCGAAAAAGATTATCAGCGTGAGCTTTCATTGGTAAAACATTTAATCCTTGAATAGCCATTTTCTTGCACCTACGAGGTGCAAGTTTTGGGGTGGGAATGATTGAATAAAGGTATGTGTTTTGCTAAGGTATGTTTATTATGGAAAAGGTTGAATTTGTTGCTGAGGTTTCAAGTAATCATAACGGTGATTTAAACAGGTGTCTGAGGTTTGTTGAAGAGGCAAAAAAATGCGGCTGTGATAGTGTTAAATTTCAACTGTTTAGGATTGACCAACTGTTTGCACCTGAAATTTTAGAGCATAGCGAGGAGCACAGGAAAAGAAAAGAGTGGGAGTTGCCTGTTAAGTTTTTGCCAGAAATTTCAAGAAAGTGTAAAGAGGTAGGTATTAAGTTTGTCTGCACACCGTTTTATATAGCTGCTGTAGATGAACTTGAACCTTATGTTGACTATTACAAAATAGCCTCTTATGAGCTATTGTGGCATGAACTTTTCAAGAAGTGCGCATCAACAGGTAAACCTGTTATTATGTCAACGGGTATGGCAACGCTTGATGAGATAGAAGCCTCGGTTAATGTGCTTATAAATAATGGCTGCAAAGACATAACGGTTTTGCAGTGCACATCAAGCTATCCCACACCGCCCGACCAGTGTAATTTATCGGCAATTGAGACAATGAGAAATGCAATTAGAGTACCCGAAGGCATAAAGATTAAATTTGGCTGGTCTGACCATTCTGTTAGTGAGGGTGTGATTTTACGCGCCATTCATAAATGGAATGCAAAGATGGTTGAGTTTCATTTTGATTTAGATGAAAAAGGTGGAGAGTATAAATTTGGCCATTGCTGGCTGCCTGATAAGGTGAAAAGAATGATAAAAATGGTTGAGGATGGATTTTTGGCAGACGGAGATGGAGCTAAAGCACCACAGGAAAACGAGCTTGATGAGAGAAATTGGCGCGCAGACCCGGAAGACGGCTTAAGGCCAATAAAGGATACAAGGATAAAATGGCTGAAGCAGTACGAAAAATAGATATTGATGAAATTGAGAAGTGCCTATCAAATCTTGAATTTACACCATCACCCATAGATTTAAAAAAAATCAGAGAGAATTATATTAAAGAGATAGGTGTTGGAAAGGTAATTTTTAAGCTAAAGGCATCAGAAAACATTGGATTGGGTCATTTATCAAGGATGATAACGCTGGGCTGGATTTTAAAAGAGGCTGGCGCAGAAATACTTTTTGCCATTAATGATTTTGAATATGCCAAAGAAAGGCTAATGAGTGAAAGTTTTAGGTTTGAGGTAAACAGATTTGACCCGGATGAAGTGTTTGTCAATTTTTTGATTGAGAAATACAACCCTGATGTTTTAATTGTTGACGAAAAAAAGCAATACAGTTCAAGAGATATAAAAAGATGGCAACAACACGCACGATTTATATCATTGGATTTTATTGGTGAAGGCTATGAGGTATGTGATAGAATTATTATGCCAAATGCACACTTTGAGCCAGAGAAGTATCCAACTTTTAGCAATATTGCTTGGGGTTGGAATTGGATTTTGATTAACAAAGAGATGTTCAGGCTAAAACCAAAAAGTGAACTTCCAACAAAGATAAATAAAATTATTATTACAACCGGCGGAAGCGACCCATCCGGCATGCTGTTTAAATTCTTGGATTGGCTTAAAGTCTGCAAAAGGGAGGTTTTGATTTTAATTGGTGATACATTTAAACACAAAAATAAACTGAGAAGTCTGAGCTTACCCGGTAATTTTAAGATTTCATCCTATCATCCGAGTAAATTATTAGAAGGAGATATTGCCCTTGCAACCTTTGGCATAACGGTGTATGAGTTGATTTATTTGAATATACCTTTTGTATGCATTGGGCATACGGAGGAAAATCAAGAAGGGTGCAGGATATTGAGCGAAAAAAGCAAATTGATTAACCCAATCAAAACAGATGGATAAAACTATGAGCCTTAAAGTTATATATGCTAAAAACCACTCACAACCCGTAAATGATTCTTTACTCTTAAACAAAAGGCTTTTTAACACGTATAATAGAATAGCCGTAAGAATAACCGGCAGTACATTGAAAGGAGTAAATGTTGACTTAGGAAGCGGAGATAAGGGTTTCAGCAGATATTGTGAAAGTGTGGGTATTAAATCCTGCCCTTATGACTATCCAGATTTTGACATGGAAAGAGATGCACTTCCTCACTCAGATGATAGTATTGATTTTGTAACATTAAATGCGGTTATTGAGCATATAAAAGACCCGAGCAATGTGTTAAAAGAGTCTATGAGAATACTCAAAAAAGATGGTTTGATTTTCATAAGAACACCCAACTGGAAAATGGATTATAAAAATTTTTATAACGACCCTACTCATGTAAAGCCTTATACTCCAACTACTTTGAAAAATTTACTAGAATTATTTAGGTTTAAATGTATTTTCTTAGAACCAGGATTGATAGAAAAAAGTTTTTTTTGGTGGAAATTACCTGATGCAATAAAGTGGAGGACGGCTTCTCTGATAAAAGGAGGAACGAAGTCTATTATAGCGGTTGCAATGAAGGGGGCATAGGCTTGAAGGATTACATTGTGATAGTTGGAACAGGATCTTACGTCATAGAAGATGA
>WFRG01000008.1 GCA_015486705.1 Hippea sp.
TCATACTGCTTGCGCTTTTCAGGGTCTGATAAAATAGAATAAGCTTCGTTCACCTCTTTAAATTTCTTCTCAGCTTCTTTGTTGTTCGGATTTAAATCCGGATGATATTTCCTTGCCAATCTTCTATATGCCTTCTTTATTTCATCTTCAGTTGCATTTTTAGAAACACCCAATACCTCATATGGATCTCTCATGGCCTTCACCTCGCTTTTAAATATTGCTACCATAATAAATATAGACTTTATAGTGATATTGTCAAGTCATGTTAGACACTTTTTATCATGTTTTTCCTTATGAAAATAGGAATAATAAAAAAATAAAAAATTTTTCGCACAAACCTTGACAATATTACTATAAGGGTTATATTAAGTATCGGAAATTGAAAAGAAAGAAAAAGGAGGTGGTAGAAATGCTAAACGCATTGGAGCCTTTCAGAGAGTTAACAACACTACAGGAGAGGTTAAACAGGGTATTCGATGACTTATTGCCAACATCGGCAAAAAGCAGAGAAGCAAATGAGTGGATACCGGCGGTGGATATTTACGAAACAAAGGATGCTATCAACATAGAGATTGAAGCCCCTGGAATGAAAGAGGATGATATTAAAATCAACCTTGAGAATAGCACATTGACAATATTCGGTGAGAGAAAATTCGAAAGAAAAGAAGAAGGGAAAAATTATTACAGAATGGAAAGAAGCTACGGTTCCTTCTCAAGAAGCTTCTTACTGCCAGACAATGTTGATGCAGAAAAAATTCAGGCAAAATACAAAGATGGTCTCTTAACAATAGTTTTGCCTAAAAAACCTGAGTCAAAGCCAAAAGAGATTCCTATACAAAAATAGGATGGCAATGCCTGAGGAGGGATGCCCCTCCCCTGGTTTTGTCATCTAAAAACAATAGGAGGAGGAAAAAATGGATATAAACAAACTTACTGTAAAATCGCAAGAGGCGCTGCAAAACGCTAAAAACATAGCAGAGACACATAAAAATCAGCAAATAGGGTCGCTTCATCTTTTAAGGGCTATAACTTCAGAACAAGAAAGCGTAGCTGTTTCTATTTTGAAAAAGTTAGGTGTAAACATTTTAGATTTTCAAAATTACACAGATGAGTTGATTGAAAAAATACCGAAAGTGGAGTTTACATCATCTACTTCAGCTCAAATATATATAACCAAAGAGCTGGACGATGTCTTTAAAAAAGCTGAAGAGCAGATGCATCAGATGGAAGATGAATACATAAGTGTAGAGCATTTTTTAGTCGCTATGAGCGAAAATTGTGATGCCGCAGAAGTATTTAGACATTTTAATATAAAGAAGAATGACCTGTTAAAAGCTTTAGTTGATATACGCGGTGGCGTAAGGGTAACAGACCAAAACCCAGAGGAAAAGTATGAGGCCCTGAAGAAATATGGAAGGGATTTAACAGAGTTGGCAAGAAGTGGCAAGCTAGACCCGGTTATTGGGAGAGACGATGAAATAAGAAGAACTATCCAAATCCTCTCAAGAAAAACAAAAAACAACCCAGTTTTGATAGGAGAACCGGGTGTAGGTAAAACCGCAATCATAGAGGGTTTAGCCCAAAGAATAGCCAAAGGCGATGTACCAGAGAGCTTAAAAGACAAAATAATTGTAGAGTTAGATTTAGGTTCTTTGATTGCTGGTGCAAAATTTAGGGGAGAATTCGAGGAGAGATTAAAAGCTGTTCTCAACGAAGTCAAAAGATCTGAAGGCAGGATTATTCTGTTTATAGACGAGCTACACACAGTTGTTGGAGCGGGAGCAGCCGAGGGTTCAATGGATGCGTCCAACATGCTAAAGCCCATGCTTGCACGTGGCGAACTGAGATGTATCGGTGCAACGACGTTAAAGGAATACAGAAAATACATAGAGAAAGATGCAGCCCTTCAAAGAAGATTTCAGCCTGTTTATGTAAAAGAGCCAACAGTTGAGGACACAATCTCTATTTTGAGGGGCCTAAAGGAGAAATATGAAGTCCATCACGGAGTCAAGATAAAAGATTCTGCTTTAGTTGCGGCAGCCGTCTTGAGCAACAGGTACATCACAGACAGATTTTTGCCAGATAAAGCTATAGACTTAGTGGACGAGGCAGCGGCAAGTCTAAAGACACAGCTTGAAAGCGAAATTGAGCCAATAGACAACCTAAACAGAAAGATCGCTCAGCTTGAGATAGAAAGACAAGCTTTAAAGAAAGAAAATGACGAGGACTCCAAAAAGAGACTTGAGGACATTGAAAAAGAGCTTGCCCAATTAAAAGAAGAACTCAACGAGTTCAGGGCAAGGTGGCAGTATGAGAAGAATCTCATATCTGATATTCATTCCATAAAAGAGAAAATCGACAAAATCAAGACAGAAATAGAGATAGCAGAAAGGAATGGAGATTTTGAAAGGGCAAGTGTTTTAAAATACGGAGAATTGCCAAAGCTTGAAAAAGAGCTTGAAGAGAAGAACAAAAAGCTCAACTCTATCGAAAACAGGCTATTGAAAGAGGAGGTAACAGAGGAAGAAATCGCAACAATAGTGTCCAAATGGACTGGCATACCAGTATCCAAGATGCTAGAGAGCGAAAAAGAGAAACTACTAAAGATGGAAGAAAAAATTAAAGAGAGGGTTGTCGGTCAAGACTACGCTGTTAAATCTGTAACAGATGCGATTTTAAGATCAAGGGCTGGACTTTCTGATAAAAATAGACCTATTGCATCGTTTATGTTCTTAGGACCAACGGGTGTGGGTAAAACCGAACTTTCAAAGGCTCTGGCGGAGTATCTGTTTGATGATGAAAGGGCTATGATTAGAATTGACATGAGTGAATACATGGAGAAACATTCTGTAGCAAGACTAATTGGCGCACCTCCAGGATACGTAGGTTATGAAGAAGGCGGTCAATTGACTGAGGCTGTAAGGAGAAAACCGTATTCTGTTATCCTGCTTGATGAGATAGAAAAGGCGCATCCTGATGTGTTCAATATCCTATTGCAGGTGCTTGATGATGGAAGATTAACTGACTCAAAAGGGGTTACGGTAGACTTTAGAAACACCGTTATAATCATGACATCTAACATCGGAAGCGAGTATCTGACACGCATCAAGGGTGAACCCGGAACAGAGGAGTACAAAATCGAATTTGAAAAGGCCGTGGCTGAGGTCAATGCGGAACTCAAAAGGAGATTTAAGCCTGAGTTCTTAAACAGAGTTGATGAAATAATCGTCTTTAACCCATTAGGCAGAAACGAAATCAAGCAAATTGTAAGATTGTTACTTAAGAAAACTCATGGAAAAATCAAAGAAGCAGGTTATGAGCTTGAGATTACGGATAAGTTAGTTGAAAGAATTGCATCTGAAGGCTTTAACCCTGTGTTCGGTGCAAGACCTCTTAGAAGATATATACAGAACATGATTGAAAACAAGCTTGCAAGAGCAATATTGGAAGGGAGATTTATTAAAGGCGACAAGATTGTAGCAGATATAGAAAACAACGAAATTGTGTTTAAGAAAAGTTAAAAAACCAAGGGGGGCAGTGCCCCCTATCTCATTTTGGCATTAGTGCGAACGTAATTTCAAAAAGATTACCCGAAGCTTTTTTCGTAACAATCCAGTTGTTTTTCTTGCACAAAAATTCGATTACAGAAAGACCAACTCCAGAGCCTTTAGAAATACTTTTAACGTCATTAATAAAAACGATTTTTACACCTTTTTTATATTTTTCGGCAATGACAGAAATATTGCTAAACGAGTATTTAAACGCATTAGTAGCAAGTTCCGACAACACAATCCTCAAATCTGTAGGGTTAACATAAGCCAAATAACCATCTAAATACAGCTGCAAATCTAATTTCTTATTTTTAAATGAAAAGCCATCAAGAACCTTTCTAAGTTCTTCTATTACGTTCACAAAAGAAAGTCTTCCATTGTCTGAAGTTATACTTCTAATAGTGGAAGATACAACCCTAAAGTCCTTTTCCATCTCATTCAAAGCAAAAGACAACCGTTTTTTACTTTCTTCATCTATATTGGCAAGTTCCAGATTAACCTTTTGGGCAGACAAAAAATTGCCTAACTTATGGGATATCGCAACAAGTATAAATTTTAAAAACTGATCAGTATACTTTTGCCTTTTGAAAATACGCTTAAGGCTAACATAAACAATAAAAATAATCAAGATGGCAAGTAGTAATTCCCATAAAAACAATGCAAGGGAAAATTCAATAAGTTTTCTCTTCACCCCAGCTATATTTACAAGCACAAACTTCTTACCCCATAAACCATAAAAAACATAGCCTTTATTTTTTGTATAGGATTTGACTGAAATTATCTTAATATATGAAGGAAGTTTGCTTATATAGCCTTTATCATATAACCTCAAATGTAAGTCAACATCCCTCTTAAAGTTACCAACAACCTCTTTTTTTATAAACAGCATTAAAAAAGCGTTTACACCAAAAAACCAAAAAACAAGTGCAGCTGATATGACCAATAAAATTCTATTTTCTTTAGAAAATTTTACTCTAAAAACGTGTATCCCCTACCTTTAACGTTCTTTATCAGCTCACCACCGAGAATTTTCCTCAACCTTTTAACATAAGCCCTTATAGAATTCTCATCCGTATCTGCATATGGCCAAACATAGTTAAGAATTGTGTTGTTAGATACTAACTTTCCACGATTGCGAACCAACAACTCAAGTAATTGCCAATCTTTATTTGTTAAATCAATCAATGCACCATCCTTTTTAACCGTCTTTTTATCAAGGTCTATTTCTATATCGTTAACCTTTACAACTTCTTTACCGTAATACATCCTACAAACTGAATTTATTCTCAGGATAAGTTCCTTGGGGTTAAATGGCTTTGTTATATAATCGTCCGCTCCTAAGTTAAAACAAACCTCTTTGTCCTTAATCTCACTTTTAGCCGTTAGTACGATAACCGGTAAACCATATTTTTCTTTTATCTTCTTTAAAATATCCTCACCACTTGTAAATTTCAATATAAGGTCTAAAACTACAATATCAAATGCTTCGCTGTTTAAAACAAGAAATACATCCCTGTCATCTTCAATCCAGTTGCAATCATATCCTTCTTTTTCTAAATATCTTTTTAAAGCATCGCCCAAATGGGCATCATCCTCTATAAGCAAAACCCTCATTATTTTCATAGTTTAATAAAATAGTAACAATATATCAAGTTGTAATCTTAAAACATTGAAAATAGTATTTTCTTTTGGTATAGTTTGCTAACTAAAAAAAGGAGGATGAGCGGTGCAGGTAACGGTAGAAAATGCCAAACCTTCAAGAAAAAGAATTCAAATAGAGGTTGAGCCAGAGAAAATAAAGAAAAAAAAGGATGAAATTGTAAGGGAAATTAAAAAAACAGCGAATATCAAAGGCTTCAGAAAAGGTAAAGTTCCAAAAGAAATCATACTAAAGACATACAAAGAAGACATAGAAAACGACCTAAAAAGGGAACTTATGTTGGAAGCCTACGAATTTGCTATTCAAGATAACAAAATAGAAACAGTGTCAGATCCAGCGTTTACAAATGTAGAATTCGACGAGGAAAAGGGTTTGTCATTTGTAGCCACAGTAGATGTAAAACCAGAAATTGACTTAAAAGAATACAAGGGCATTGAAATCACAGCAAAACCCATTGAAATAACAGAAGAAGACACAAACAAGGTGTTAGACCAACTAAGGGACGCATTTGCTACATTGGAAGAAAAAGAAGATGGCACACTAGAAAACAGCGATGTAGCGGTGATTGATATAAAAACGTTCACCAAAGCAACTCACTATCCAATAAAGGAATTTGGCGGCGAAAATCTACATGTAGAGATAGGCAAAAAACAGTTGATAGAAGAGATAGAAAGCAACTTGGAAGGAATGAAAGCAGGAGAAACAAAAAGCATAGAAGCATCGTTTGATAAAGATTATCCACTAAGAGCTCTAAAGGGCAAAGATGTAGTTTTTGAGGTAACATTAAAATCAATTAAGCAGAAAAAAGTTCCTGAATTGAACGATGAATTTGCTCAGAAGATAAATAAGGAATTCAAGACGCTTGATGACCTCTTGAATGACGTAAAGGAAAGGCTTAAGAAAAATAAAGAAATAGAAGAAAAAGAAAGACAAAAAGATGAACTATTAGGAAAACTTTTAGAGCAATACGACTTTGAACTTCCAGAAAGTTTGGTTAACCAAGAAACAAATCAAATGATAATGGATTATGTAAAGAATATGTATTATATGGGTATAGATGTCAGTTCCGAAGAGTTTAAACCGCAAATTTTAAGGGAAAAATTTGAACCTGAGGCAAAAAAAAGAGTGAAGGCAACGTTCATTTTGTTAGAAATTGCAAAAAAAGAGAATATAGATGTATCATCTGAAGAAATAAACGAGGTAGTATTACAACATGCAAATGCTCAAAGGAAATCGTTTGAAGATCTATACAAAGAATACCAGCAAAACAACGTTTTACCGCTAATTCAAATGGAAATCTTAGGAGACAAAGCACTCGATTTTCTTTACGAGAATGCAAAAATAGTAGAGAAGAAAGAGGAAAATAAACAAGAACAATTGGAAGAAGGAGCTAAAGCAGAGGAAACACAAAAATGAGTTTAATACCGATTGTCATAGAAAAAACGCCACAAGGCGAAAGAGCTTACGATATATACTCACGTTTATTGAAAGACAGAATCATCATGCTAAACGGAGAAATAACTGATGAGGTGTCTAGCGTAATAGTTAGCCAATTACTATTTTTAGAAAGCGAAGATCCTGAAAAGGATATATTCTTATATATAAACTCGCCTGGTGGTGGTGTTACTGCAGGGCTTGCCATATACGACACCATGCAGTATATAAAGTGTGATGTAACAACAATTTGCATCGGCTCGGCAGCATCAATGGGTGCTTTGTTGTTAGCAAGTGGAACAAAAGGTAAAAGGTACTCATTGCCACATTCAAGAATAATGATACACCAGCCTTTGGGTGGCATAACTGGCCAAGCCACGGAAATAGAAATACATGCCAAAGAAATTTTAAGGTTAAAAAAACTCTTAAACGAAATTTTAGCAAAACATACAGGTAAAAGATTAAAAACAGTTGAAAGAGACACAGACCGGGATTATTTTATGGATTCAAAAGAAGCGTTAAATTACGGCATAATAGACAAAATCATCTATTCAAGAGAAGAAGAGGAGAAATTGCATGAAGCAGATGGACGGAGGTGATAAACCTCAAGGCACATTAAGGTGCTCATTTTGTGGAAGAACACAGGATGAAGTTAGAAAGTTGATTGCAGGGCCAGGTGTTTATATTTGTGATGAATGTGTAGCTTTGTGTGAGGATATTTTGGCTGAAGATGAAGAACTAAATAAAAAGAAAAATGATAGTTTTATCCCATTAACACCAGAAGAAATAAAGAGAAAATTGGATGAATATATAGTTTCACAAGACGATGCTAAGAAAATTTTGGCTGTTGCTGCATATAACCACTATAAGAGGGTAAATGAAGTCAATATGCCTCGCAGAAAAAAAGATGATGTAGAATTAGAAAAAAGTAATATATTGCTTATAGGCCCTACAGGAACAGGCAAAACCTTGATAGCAAAAACACTTGCTAAAATCTTGGATGTTCCATTTGCAATTGCCGATGCAACAAGTTTAACAGAAGCCGGATATGTAGGTGAAGATGTAGAGAATATACTTGTAAGACTCTTACAAGCTGCAGATTACAATGTTGCATTAGCACAAAAAGGGATTGTATATATAGATGAAATAGATAAAATCTCACGAAAAAGCGAAAATCCTTCCATTACACGCGATGTTTCTGGGGAAGGCGTGCAGCAAGCTTTACTTAAGTTAATAGAGGGTAGTGTTGTTAATGTTCCGCCTTACGGCGGAAGAAAGCACCCTCAGCAAGAGTTCATACAGGTTGACACAACCAACATTCTTTTTATCTGCGGTGGAGCTTTTGAAGGTTTGGAAAACATCGTTGCAAGAAGGATAAGTAAAAAGAGCATAGGATTTACAAATCCTGTAGAAGTAGACAAAAAGGAAAAATATAACCTATTAAAACAGGTTACTCCAGAAGATTTAATGAAATATGGTTTAATCCCAGAGCTGATAGGTAGATTACATGTAGTGGCAACTCTCCAAGAGTTGTCTGAGAACGAACTTGTCAGAATTTTGACAGAGCCTAAAAACGCTTTGGTAAAACAATACAAAAAGATGTTAAAGCTTGATAATGTTAAATTAACAATAACAGATGAAGCTCTACAAGCTATAGCCAAAAAAGCTGTAGAAAGAAAAGTTGGAGCAAGGGGATTGCGCAGCATCATGGAACAAATCATGGTAGATTTGATGTACAAGATACCTTCCATGAAGGGGGTAACAGAATGCATAATAAACGAAGATGTTGTAAATGAAGGAAAACCCCCAGTGTTGGTAAAAAATAAGAAGAGCGCTTAAATGGAATTTAAAGGTACAACAATAATTTGCGTTAAGAAAAACAACAGTGTTGCTCTTGGCGGTGATGGTCAAGTAACTTTAGGTAATACCGTTGTAAAATCCAAAGCAAAGAAAATAAGAAAGCTATACAATGATAAGGTTATTGTAGGTTTTGCCGGGGCAACAGCGGACGCCTTTACGTTATTTGAAAAATTAGAGGATAAACTCAATGAATATGCAGGAAATTTAACACGTGCTGCGGTTGAATTGGCTAAAGAGTGGCGTACAGACAAGATTTTAAGGAGACTTGAAGCTCTTTTGATTGCTGCTGACAAAAATACAATGTATTTAATTAGCGGCAATGGAGATGTACTGTCACCTGATGAAGACATTTGCGCAATAGGCTCAGGTGGGAATTACGCCTATGCAGCAGCAAAGGCCTTGGTTAAATATAGCAATTTGGACGCCAAAGGAATTGTGGAGGAATCCTTAAAGATAGCTTCGTCCATTTGTATATACACAAACGACAACATCGTCATAGAAACCTTAGGAGAATGAGATGGAAGATAAGTTGACACCCAAAAAGATCGTAGAGTTATTAGACAAATACATTGTAGGACAAAATGAGGCAAAGAAAGCAATAGCAATAGCACTGAGAACACGATACAGAAGACACAAGGTTCAAGGTGACATAAAAGAAGAGATAATGCCAAAAAACATACTCATGATTGGTCCAACGGGCGTGGGAAAAACTGAAATTGCGCGTAGAATTGCCAAGATCACGAATGCTCCTTTTGTTAAGGTTGAAGCAAGCAAATTTACAGAGGTAGGATACGTTGGAAGAGACGTGGAGTCCATAATAAGGGACTTGGCACGTATAAGTTATGAGATGGTAAAACAGGAAGAGCTCAAAAAGGTCGAAGACAAAGCAAAAAAAGAGGCAGAAGAAAGAGTATTGGACGTATTAGTTCCTCCCATAAAAAAACGTTCAATTTACGACACAGAAGACGAGGAAAGAATCAAGCGAACACGTGAGAAATTTAGAGAAAAGATGAAAAACGGTGAATTGGACGAAAAGGTTATAGAAATAACGATTAACCCACAAAGAGGTGAACAATTAGTTCCTTTTATAGAGGTTGCCGCGGCCCCAATAGACGAGCTCGATTCTAATCTGAGGGATATGATAGATAATATCATGCCCAACAAAAAAAAGACCAGAAAAGTAACCGTTAAAGAAGCCTTACGTATCTTCCAAGAAGAAGAAGCCCAAAAACTCATAGATAAAGACAAAGTTAAAGAAAAAGCTATTGAAAAAGCTTCTAACGATGGAATAGTGTTTTTGGATGAAATAGATAAAATAGTCACAAAATCCAGCTCTTCTCAAGGTCCAGATGTATCAAGAGAAGGCGTTCAAAGAGACTTACTGCCTATCGTTGAGGGTTCGACAGTGAACACCCGATACGGCTCAATAAAGACTGACCATATACTTTTTATTGCCGCAGGCGCTTTTCATCAGGTCAAACCAAGCGATATGATACCAGAATTACAGGGCAGATTTCCTATAAGAGTTGAACTGAAACCACTTACAAAAGAAGACTTTATTAGAATTCTAAAAGAACCAAAGAACGCTTTAATTAAACAATACAGAGCTTTGCTCGAAACAGAAGGTATAAATTTAGAGTTCTCAGAAAACGCCATTGAGAAAATAGCAGAAATAGCGGAAAAAATTAACAAAGAGACGGAAAACATTGGAGCAAGGCGTCTCCATACTCTCCTCGAAAAACTCCTCGAAGACATATCTTTTGAAGCGCCAAATGTAGAACACAAAGACATAACGATAGACGCAAACTACGTAAAAGAGAAGCTTTCTGATATTGTTGAAGATAGGGATTTAAGTAGGTATATCCTATAAAGTAGCTTTATTAACAATAAAATCGCACAACTTATCAATGCCTCTTTTTTTACTGGAAGAAGTAAGAAAGTAGTTTATATCGCCATATCTTTCTTTTAGATATCTCAGACTATCAGAGATTGATTTCTGTGTCGCCTTGTCTGTCTTAGTAAAAACAATACTAAAGTCCTTGCTATAGAACTGTAGCCAATCTATAAACACCAAATCGCTATCCATTGGTAAGTGCCTCGAGTCAACTAAAACAAACACATGATAAAGCAGGTTTGCATTTTTTAGGTAATCTTCTATTATGTACTTCCATTTTTGTCTTAAACTCTTAGACCTTTTAGCATATCCATACCCCGGTAAATCGACAATAAAGAACGTGTCATTAATTTTGTAAAAATTTATGAGGACAGTTTTGCCTGGGTTTTTACTCACATAGGCTATTTTTCTATTTAAAATAGCATTTATTAAAGATGATTTGCCAACATTACTTCTACCTGCAAACGCAAATTGTGGTAGGTAAAATAAACTGGCATTATCGAAGCTCCCCTCAAAAGAAACCTTTTTTAAGGCTAAACAGCCTTCAGTTCTACCATATTCGTCTGTGTGTCCAGTATTACAAACGTCTTTCTGCCCGTTAGATATCCGCATAATTCACCTGGATTAATAATATAACCCCTCTGTGTCTTTCTTATATCTACCTTATGAAGATGACCATAAAGTACATAATCATACTCTTTTGCGACTTTATCTACACCAAAGGGCTCATGCATTAAGATAAACTCTTTTCCCTTTATCTCAACCTCATAAGGCGGTTTGTGCAATTTACCTTCACTTTTTTGCTGCAAAAACAATACCTCGCCATCGTTATTGCCAAAAACACCCAAAAATGGATTTTTGAGTTTGTTAAAATAATCGAAGCAAAAGGGCGATATAATATCGCCCAAGTGTATCGTAAGGTCTACATTTTCTTTGTTTAACAAATCCACTGCCAACTTAATTGCCTCAATATTGTCATGGGAATCGGAAATTATACCAATCTTCATCTACACATCCCCTACAGCTTTTGCAATTAGGTCTCCCATTTGCTGAGTATTAACCTTTCTCTTACCTTCACTCATAATATCGGGCGTTCTATAGCCCATCTTCAAAACTAAATCAACGGCCTTTTCTATTGTATCAGCCTCCTCGTCAAGCTTAAGCCCATATTTTAGCATCATAGCTGCAGATTCTATCTGCGCAACGGGATTTGCAATACCCAAACCAGCAATATCCGGAGCAGAACCATGAATAGGTTCAAACATGCCAACCCTACCACCCACCGACGCCGAGGGCAACATACCAATAGAACCTGTTAACATACTCGCCTCATCGGACAAGATGTCTCCAAATATATTGCCCGTCACAATCACATCAAATTGCTTTGGATTCCTCACAAGCTGCATAGCTGCGTTATCAACAAGCAGATGGCTATATTCAATATCAGGATAATCTTTAGCAACACGTTCTACAACATCTCTCCAAAACTGCGAAACATCCAATACATTTGCTTTATCAACGCTTGTAACCTTTTTTCTCCTCTGCTTTGCAAGGTCAAATGCGAGTCTAACTATACGCTCTACCTCAGGCTCTGTATAAACCATCGTATTAAGAGCCTTCTTAAAGCCATTATCTTCAAATACACCCCTAGGCTCACCAAAGTAGATACCACCTGTAAGTTCTCTGACAACCAAAATATCAATGCCCCTGATCACGTCTGGTTTTAGTGTGCTTGCATCAATCAGCTCATCAAAGACTTTAGCCGGTCTTAAATTAGCAAAAGCACCCAAAGCTTTTCTAATACCCAAAAGACCAGCCTCGGGTTTCTTATCTTGCGGCAAGTTATCCCACTTTGGACCCCCAACAGATCCAAAGAACAGAGCATCACATTTTAAAATCTTATCCACTTCACTCTGAGGCAACGGTTCTCCAAAGTTATCTATAGCGCACCCACCAACGTAGACCTTTATATACTCAAACTTATGATTAAACCTGGATGCAATTTCATCTAAAACCTTTATACCTTCAGCAACAATTTCAGGACCTATACCGTCACCTTCCATAACGGCAATTTTATACCTTCCCACGGCTCACCTCAAATTTTCAAAATCTCTTTAGCATAATTAAACAAACCACCGCTTTCAATTAGCCTTTGCATAAACTCCGGTATAACAGTGGATTCAAATACCTTCCCATTTTTCAATATTTTAATTTCTCCTTTTTCCGTATCAACTTCAATCTCATCGAACTTTTCAAGCTCATCCACAACGCCACTTTCAAGTATAGGCAAACCTATATTGAACGCATTTCTATAAAAGATACGAGAGAATGACTTTGCAATAACACACGCCACACCACTTGCTTTAATAGCGATTGGTGCATGCTCCCTACTTGAACCACTGCCAAAATTATAACCCGCTACTATTATATCACCATTTTTTACCTCTTTTGCAAAGCTTTCATCTATATCCTCCATGCAATGTTTAGCGAGCTCCTCAGGATTGGAAGTATTCAAGTATCGTGCTGGAATTATCACATCCGTGTCAACGTTGTCCGAATAAACCCAAACTCTACCTTTAATTATCATTTTAACACCTCATCTGGATGAACAATTTTGCCAGCTATAGCACTTGCTGCAGCAACGGCCGGCGACGATAGATAAACAAAAGCTTTTTTAGAACCCATTCTTCCAACAAAGTTCCTATTTGAGGTAGAAATACACACCTCACCATCAGCCAAAATACCCATGTATCCGCCAAGACACGGACCGCATGTGGGCGTAGATATTACAGCACCGGCATCCAAGAATATATCAAACAATCCCTCTTTCAACGCTTGTCTATAAACTTGGACAGTGGCAGGTATGATTATTAATCTAACATATTTAGCAACCTTCTTACCCTTTAAAATCTTTGCTGCTTCCCTTAAATCTGAAATCCTACCGTTTGTACAAGAGCCAATAAACGCCTGATCTATTTTTATATCCTCTTTGATTTCAAAAATACTTCTAGCATTTGACGGAAGGTGAGGAAAAGCCACCTGCGGTTCAATGTTTGAAACGTCTATCTCGATAACATCGGAATATTCGGCATCCTCATCGCTTTTTAAAATCTCATACTGATCTTCTCCTATGCCCCGCTCTTTCAAGTATTCAATTGTAACCTCATCCGGCTCAACAATGCCGTTTTTAGCACCAGCCTCAACAGCCATATTACACATTGTCAGTCTATCTTCCATTGGAAGTTCGCGTATGACATCTCCTGTAAATTCCATAGACTTATAAAGTGCACCTGCAACGCCAATTTTACCAATTGTATAAAGAATCAAATCCTTGCCAACAACCCACTTATTTCTTTTTCCCTTATAAACAAATTTAATGCTCTCTGGAACCCTAAACCAGCTTTTACCTGTAGCAAAGGCAAAACCCAAATCTGTTGAGCCCATACCCGTTGCAAAGGCACCCAAAGCACCGTGTGTGCATGTATGAGAATCAGCACCTACAATTAACATACCAGGCTTTACATACCCTTGTTCTGGCAACAATGCATGTTCTATGCCAACTTCGCCTGTCTCCCAATAATTGGGCAAATCCCTCTCTCTAACAAAATCGCGCATAATCTTACATTGGTTGGCTGAATTTATATCTTTATTAGGCGTGAAGTGGTCTGGAACTAAAGCCACCTTCCCTTTATCAAAAACATCAACGCCCAGCTTTTTAACAAAGTCAATGGCTATAGGTGCAGTTATGTCGTTTGCAAAAGCTAAATCCACATCAGCCATAACAATTTCACCAGGCTTTACTTCATCTTTATTAGCTTTTTTAGCCAATATCTTTTGAGAAATCGTCATACCCATATTGCAACACCCCTATATTAAAATCATTTCACCGTAAAAATTTTTTCTCTAAGTAGTTTTCCATTGCTATCTAAAATCTCCAATTTCCAAACACCCTTCATGGACGGATAGATAGTCTTGTACGACCACGTTCTAAATCGCTTATACGGTTTTACCTTCAATTTCACATCAAAGTGTCTATCATCCAAAACCCACCTATGTATAACAAATGTCGGTTTTTTAATGTCTTTCAACGTACTCAAACACCACACCCTATCGCCCACTTTAAAACTATCCGAGGGCTTGACAATACTCCTGCTCTTTATGCCCAAACCACATTGAATGCTCTCAACAGTAATACCAAAGCTAAATATGGGAAGCAATAAAAAAGCAACTACCAACAACACTTTCCTCATATCATCACCTCCTTTTTTTAAATTTTATTATATAAAAAAAAGACATATTGTCTATTATTTTGAGGCGGGACGCGAGAATTTACCGCTTTTTCCACCCTCTTTGTAGAGGAGATAGATATTTCTGATCTCTATGGACCTGTCAATGGCCTTGCACATATCGTAAATCGTCAGTGCAGCGATGCTCACAGCTGTTAGCGCTTCCATCTCAACGCCGGTTTTGTGCGTAACCCTGACTTCCGAATATATCTTGATGAGGTGGTTCTCATCGTCCATCTCGAAGTTGATATCTATACCTTCCAAATTCAAAGGATGGCACATGGGTATTAGGTGTGGTGTGTTTTTAGCGCCCATTATACCGCCTACCTGAGCAACAGCCAAAACATCGCCCTTTTTAACCCTGCCCTCTTTAACGGCGAAATAGGCTTCCTTTGATAGGGCGACCTCACCGTAGGCCCTCGCAACCCTGACTGTTACATCTTTATTGCTTACATCAACCATTTTCGCGCGTTTCTGCTCATTGAAATGTGTAAAATCCATCCGTTACCCTCCAACACTGGCCATGCTTGAATGAATGCTTTCACTCAACAACGAATGTTCTTTTGGCTTTATCTTAACAGAGTATCTGATCAACTCCTTGACCTTCTCAAAATCCCTCATCCTCAAAGCACCCTTGACATCCACCCTATCAGGATGACCAAGACATGGCAAAATAAACCCGTCACTTGTTAGCCTAATCCTATTGCAAACGCTACAGAATGCATGTGAAAGCGGCGTAATAAAACCCACATAGA
>WFRG01000009.1 GCA_015486705.1 Hippea sp.
AGCAATGCTTCCATACTGCAACGGGGTTTTGTTCTCCGGGCTTCACGCATTTGCACCACTTGTTAAGCATTTTTTAACGGACAAGCCCATAAAAATTGAAGGTGAGCCACACATACAGATAGATGGCGATTACTTTTCAAAAACAAATGCAACTATCAAGTTAAGCGATCCAATAGACATTGTTGTACCATGAGAAGGATAAAAGAAAACATCAGGCTATTTGATTACGTAAACTTGGCTTTTTATCTCTTTATGCTCACACTAATTTTAATCAATACGGACAAAATCCCCATGTCAGATGTAATGTTACTCATGTACCTGTCCATCATTGTTGGTACGGTATTCCTAATCGAAAACGAGCATATCAATAGTTTATTCAGGTTTTTGAGATTCTTTTACCCCTATATCTTTATCGGCTTCGTTTTCGAATCCTTAGGCTTTATCGTCCCTTTTGTTAATCCACACAACAAGGATCAAATCTTAATAAGTATCGATCGATTTATTTTAGGAAGAGATGCAGCCTTGATTTTCAACGTTTTCAACGCAAAAGGTATCGTTGACTACTTGCAAATCTCATACCTTGCATACTACGTCTTGCCCATTGTGATAATCCTTTACTTATACAAGAAAAACAAGATCAAGCGTTTAAGCTTTACCCTGTTTGCCCTATCGTTGGGCTATTACATTTCCTACTTAGGCTATATATTCTTGCCTGCCATCGGCCCAAGATACACATTGAGCTATCTAACACACATACCACTTCAGGGGGGGATTGTATTTAAGGTTGTGCATCCCATTCTAAACTCGCTTGAGCACATAAAACAGGACTGCTTTCCCAGTGGTCATACAGAAATTTCGCTTCTTGTCTTTCTCTTGTTTTGGGAAGAGGACAAAAGAATTGCCCTGTTGATCTTACCCATAGTCCTATCCCTTATACTTGCAACCTTAGTCTTAAGGTATCACTACTTTGCTGATGTTATCTCTGGTATAATTGTCTCATTTTTTGTCTATTTTGTATCAAAGGCTATATTTTATCCAAAGAGAAAACTTTCTTAGAGTTTTCAAAGGCAATTTTAGATATTTTTAATGGGTCTTCGTTTAAAATCCCAGCCATTTTCTCTATAACATACCTTATGTACATGGGCTCGTTTCTCTTGCCCCTCTTTGGCACTGGAGCAAGGTAAGGAGCATCCGTTTCAAAAACAACAAACTCAAGGGGCACATCTTTTATAACATCTTTTAAAATAGAATTCTTAAACGTCAACACGCCACCTATACCAAAGTACAAACCCAAATCAAGGCCAACCTTCAACAGCTTTTCACTGCCAGAAAAACAGTGTATAACACCCTTTATGTCCTTTTTAGAGCTCAAGATATCAACCATGTCGTTATCCGCATCGCGGCAATGTATGGAAACAGGCACATTATTCTCAATCGCCATGTCCAGAAAGTCAGAAAACACGTCCCTTTGCTTATTCCTCGGCGATAGATCGTAATAATAGTCCAAGCCAATCTCACCAATACCAACACACTTTTCGTTTTTTAAGTGTTTTTGAGCAAGATCAAAGGCCTCACTATTCGCCGTTTTTGCGTCATGGGGATGTATGCCAACCATATAGAAAAGTAGATCATATCTATCACACAAAGACTTTTTATTCTCAAAATCCTCTTTAACGGTGGACGGCATAATTATGGCTTTTACACCATTTTCACGCGACCTTTTTATCACCTCATCCCTATCGTTATC
This sequence comes from Hippea sp., assembly GCA_015486705.1. Next base: position 1,748 of record WFRG01000009.1, read on the forward strand.
GAACTCCTCCATATCCAAATGGCAATGGGTATCGATGATGTCATACATAGCGCAATTCCCTCAAGCACCTGTTCCTGATTGTTTTTACGTCCTCGCTGTTCACAATGATCTTGCCGTTCCTCATCTTGTACTCAAGCAGATCCTCCATCATGCCACCGCAATCGCACTGCCTACCCTCGGTTGTAAAAGGCACAACCTCGCTCTTTAAGCACTTATCGCATCTTAAAAAGCTCTTCGATCCAGAGATCTTGCCCTTCTTGGCTATTGGTCTGCCCTCTATCTCAACTATGTCCATTGAAAAATCTATTGTTGTAGCGCTGCTTATGCTTGTTCCTACGCCAAAGCCATCAGCCACATCCACAATCTCAGCCACCGTATTTTCATCCAAGCCCCCGCTAACAAACAGCTGAACATGTTTTAATCCCCTTAAATCCAACTCCCATCTTAGTTCTTCCAAAATCTTCCTCATGTTGCCGCGCCTTGATGACGGTGTATCAAGCCTAACACCGGTCAGCCTTTTACCTAAAGCCTCAGCGACCCTTATGGTCTCTAACTTTTCATCGCCAAACGTATCTATAAGAACAATCCTTGGTACATCAGGATCAACAACCTCGTCAAAGTACTTGGCAGCTTGTAGCGTATCACCGACGAGCAAAATCAAAGAATGTGGCATCGTCCCTGCCGGTTTCATGTTCAGTTTCTCCGCTGCGGCAACAGTGGAAAAACCATCACAACCACCAATGTACGCTGCACGCTCTATGGCCGGTGCAACGGCCGGATGCATTCTCCTTGCACCAAAGGAAAGAACCGTTTTTTCTCCTGCAACCTTTTTAACCCTTGCAGCCTTTGTTGCAACACCCGATTCTTGGCACAAAAAACCCAGAATCGCCGTCTCATAAACGGCAAACCCAGAGTATTTACCCTCTATCTCAATAACAGGCTGATTTTCTCTGAATATGCTGCCTTCAGGAATAGCCCTAATACTGACCTCTTTGCCCTCCAAAAGCTCCAAAACCTCTTCTAATCCACAGAAAACCGCCCAATCGTAGTCCTTTGGCAGACCCTTAACCGTAATCTCGGCCTTAACGTTTTTGTCCAAATCCTTGGCCTCGATTATCTCAAGTGCCCTTTCAAAGTAAACATCCGTAACCTTTCCCGCTTTTATCGTTTCCTCATCGGCAATATACATCTTTCACCCTCTCCTTCCTCACGTTAACTTTACGTTCAAAACGTTCTTAAATTGACCGATGGCGCACTCCCTTGATTTATCATCCAAAGCAGAAACACAGTTCAAAGGGATTTCAACCTTATAGCCACGCAGAATGGCGCTTGAAGCCGTATACAAAATGCAGATGTTGATTACGCAACCCGTAATAATCAAATAATCCACACCCAAGCTCTTCAAAAGATCATCCAAGCTTGTTCTATAGAAGCCATCGTATGTTGTCTTTTTTACAATAAAGTCGTTCTCCTTCGGTGCAAGTTCATCCACAACTTGCGCACCCTTTGTCCCTTCGACACAGTGCTTGGGCCATATTTCAAACTCCTTATCGTTCTCGGCATGTGAGTCACAGACGTAGATAATTGGCGTCCCCTGCGATCTTTCTTTTTCCAACAAGGCCTTTATATTTGGAATGATCTTTTTGTTCTCCTCAACCTTCAGCGGCGCATCGTCCAACGTAAAGTCGTTCAACATATCAACGACCAAAACTGCTTTTTTCATCTCTGCCTCCTTGGTCCAAAAATAGCAGTGCCAACCCTCACAATATTGGCACCCTCTTCAATCGCAATCCTGTACGTATCAGACATGCCCATTGATAGGTACTCCATTTCAACATTTTCTATCTTCATGCCCTTTATATCATCAAACAACTTCTTCGTTAAACGAAAATATGGTCTTATCTTTTCAGGGTTCTCAACATTCGGCCCCATCGTCATCAAACCAACAACTTTGACATAGCTCAGTTTTGCTATTTTTTTCACCAAATCAACAACATCTTCCGGATAAACACCCGATTTTTGACTCTCCTTTGCAGAGTTAACCTCAATCAAAATAGGCATAACCTTACCCAAATCCCCGTACCTCTTGTTCAATTCATAGGCAAAATCAAAATCGTCAACGGTTTCTATCATATCAACGATTTCCAAAACCCTTCTCTTTAAAAGGTCGTGCTTTTGGGTCTTCGTTGAACCTATGAAGTGCCACTCTGCGCTATTTTTAACAAGCGGATAAACCTTCTTAAGCTCGCTTACGTAGTTTTCTCCTATTACCCTTATGCCAGCCTCAATGGCCTCGTCTATCTCTTCAGCCTTACGAGTCTTTGCAGCAGCCTCTAAGATTATGCCTTCCCCTATCTCATTCAACAATTTCTTAACATTGTCCTTTATAGCCATATCTTTACCCTCCGCTTTGCAATATAGCACAATAAAGTAGAAATTCAAGCATAGCAATTGACTTCTAAGGTAAGTTAATGGTATCTTTCGCAATAAAAATGACAAGGAGGCAAAAATTGAGTGTTTTCAAAGTCAACAAAACCATTGAGGAAATAAACGATAAAATAAAACGCGGCGAGGCTGTTGTTGTTAATGCAGAGGAGATGATCGATATCGTGAGAAAAGAGGGTGTTGTAGAGGCTGCAAAGAAGGTCGATGTAGTAACAACGGGCACATTTGGAACAATGTGCTCAAGCGGCGCACTTTTGAATTTCGGCCATACAGCGCCAAAAATCAAGGCAGCCAAGGTTTGGCTAAACGACGTTGAAGCCTATGGCTCTTTAGCGGCAGTGGACCTATACATTGGCGCATCGGCTGTTAAGAAGGGTGATCCTTTAAACGCTGTCCATCCGGGTAGGTTTGAATACGGTGGTGGACATGTTATAGAAGATCTCATTGCAAGAAAACCCATAAAGTTGGTTGCCGAAGGATATGGAACGGATTGCTACCCAGCCAAACATATAGAAATGGAAATATTCATTGATGACCTTAAGGAAGCAACGCTTCTAAATCCGAGGAACGCGTACCAAAACTATTCAGTAGCAATAAATCCTACAGATAAAACCATTTACACATACATGGGCGTATTGAAACCCCGCTTTGCCAATGCAACCTACTCATCCGCTGGACAACTGTCGCCCCTACTCAACGACCCGTTTTATCTAACTATCGGTATAGGAACGCGCATCTTTTTAGGCGGCGGCGTAGGTTACGTCATATGGCATGGAACACAGCATAATCCCAATGAAGAGCGTAACGAAAGGGGCGTGCCAAAAACGGGCGCCGGGGCTTTGGCTGTTGTAGGAGATATGAAACAGATGAATCCTGACTTTATAAAAGGTGCATCGATCTTGGGATACGGTGTCTCTTTGAGCGTCGGCATTGGCATACCCATACCCATTTTGAACGAAGAGATCGCCTTTTTCACGTCTGTCAGCGATGAAGAGATAGATGCATACATTTTTGACTACGGACACGATTATCCATTAAAAATTGACAACAACTATGGCCTAACAAACTACAAAGAACTCAAAAGCGGATTCATAACGATAAACGGCAAAAAGGTGCCAACAGCTCCATTGAGTAGCTATAGTGGTGCAATGAAAATAGCAGAAACTCTGAAGCAGTGGATTTTGGATAAAAAGTTCTTCTTAACAAAGCCATCTGCACCTTTGCCACAGTCAAAAGACTATGAACCGTTGAAG
>WFRG01000010.1 GCA_015486705.1 Hippea sp.
AACACTAAAACAAGAACAGCTCTCTTTAAGGGAAAAGCTCAATTTACGAGATAGACTAAAGCTTGATGATATTCGTTATGTAGCCGGTGTTGATTTGACGTACTTAGACATTTGGAAAAATCCTACGAATGGCATAGCATGTGCTGTGGTTATGGATTTAAAAAGCGATTTAAAAGTCACTGAAGTGAAGTACGCGATTCAAAAGGTTGACTTTCCGTATATACCGACGTTTTTGGCTTACAGGGAACTGCCACTTGCTTTGGAGGTTGCGAAAAAATTGGAAAGTCACGTCGATGTGTTCATGCTTGACGGTATGGGTATAATACATCCCCGCAGGATGGGTATTGCTGCACATTTTGGTGTTGTAAGTGGTTGTGTGTCAATAGGTTGTGCAAAGTCTTTTTTGATTGGTGATTACAAAGAGCCTAAGAATAAGCCGTTGTCCTATGAGACTGTAGAAATTGAGGGTGAAAAAGTTGGATATGTATTGAGATCAAAGAGGAATGCAAAACCGATATTTGTATCGCCGGGCAACAATATAACCTGTGAAACAGCTTTAGAGGTCTCTATAAGGTGCTTGAAGGGTTACAAAATTCCAGAGCCCACGCGCCTTGCCCATAACTACCTTCAGGCTTACAGAAGAGATCTGCTTATAACATAAAATCTTGAAAATTAAACCATTTTTTAGATAATGGTGTAGTTTTTTGAGGGAGTGAGATGAGACTGTTTCTTTCGGGAAATGAAGCAATTGCCTTCGGTTTGATAGAGGCTGGGGCGAGATTCATCGTAGGTTATCCTGGTACGCCTTCAAGCGAAGTTATACCAATGGCAATAGAGATAAAGAAGAAATTTGGCATTAGGGGTTATTTCGATTGGTCTGTAAATGAAAAGGTTGCGTTTGAGGAGGCAACTGCTGCAAGCTATGCGCATATAGGCTCTGCCGTTGTTATGAAGCAGGTCGGATTGAACGTTGCAATGGATCCCTTTATGAACACGGCAATGACCGGTGCACCGAGCGGTTTGGTCGTTGTTGTAGCGGACGATCCAGGCCCCCATTCGTCTCAAACGGAGCAGGATTCACGCTTTTTGGCCTTTTTTGCGAAAATCCCCGTTTTAGAGCCTTCAACGCCGAAAGAGGCCTACGAGTTTTCAAAAAGAGCCCTGCATTTGAGTAGAGACTTTGAAATTCCCGTTATGATCAGATCTACAACACGCGTTTCGCACTCGAGAGAGGATATTGAGATTGGCGAGATAGGTGGTTTAGAAGTCAATCCCCATTTTGTTAAGGATGTGGATAGATTTGCTGCGACACCGCATTTTAGGTTGATCTTACACAAGAAGCTCAATGAAAAAATAGGTAGAATTAAAAATTTGGATTGGTTTTCCGACTTTGAAAAGTACTTTGAGGGCGAAATTTTGATTGTAACAAGTGGTGTCAGCTTTGCCTATCTTTATGATATTGTAAAAGACAATAATTTGGAGGATAAAATAAAACTTTTGCGCATAAGGATGCCCTATCCGTTGGATGTGGAGAAGCTAAAGGGAGTCATAGATAAGGCAGGCTGCAAGAGGGTTTTGGTGATAGAGGAAGGGTATCCCGTTTTGGAGATGCAACTGAAAACGGTAATGCCATCTATTGATGGTCGGTTAAGCGGCTTGGTTTCAAATGAGGGTGAATTAACTATCGATAAGATTGGCGAGATTTTATCAAAAGCTGGTATTTTGAATCGAAAATCCTGCGATTTTGTTGCACCGCCGTTTAAACGACCGTCGCTGTGCCCCGGTTGCGGTCATAGGAGCGCATTTTTTGTAATTAAGCAGGTTTTTAGAAATAGCGCCATTTATACGGGTGATATTGGCTGCTATACGTTAGGTTTGAATTTGGGTGCCGTTGACACTGTGCACTGTATGGGTGCGAGCGTTTCCTTTGCATTTGGTTTTGATAAGGTTTTCTCGCTTTTTGGAAAAAGCGATCAGGTTGTTGTTGCCACAATTGGTGATTCAACGTTCTTCCACAGCGGCATAACGGCATTGATCGATGCCGTTCATAACAACTCCAAGTTGATCTTGGTAATTTTGGATAACTCAACGGTTGCTATGACGGGAAATCAAACGACGCCAGCCAATGAATATAGCCAAACTGGCGAGAAAACAAAACCCATAGAGATTGAAAGAGTTGTGGAAGCTTTAGGGGTAGAGTTTTTAAGGGTTCGAGATGCTTACGACATTGATGGAATGATTGAAGACCTGAAAAGTGCCAAAGATTTTGTCTTGAATAGCAAATCCCCAGCTGTTTTGATCTTTAGACACCCTTGTGTATATTCGGGTGAAGGCTTGAAGAACAATGTGAGGTTTAAAGATGTCTATATTGACAAGGAGTTGTGCACAGGTTGTAAGGTTTGTGTAAAGCAGTTTGAGTGCCCATCTTTGATTTTTGATGAGAACAAAGAGAAGGTTTTTATAGATGTGGCTACGTGTATTAAGTGTGGCCAGTGTGTTAAGAGTTGTCCGTTTGATGCAATAAAGGTGGAGCAATGAAGCTTGTGATTTTGGGTGTTGGCGGTATGGGGGCTATATCTTTATCCAAAATCATAGCCCAAATGAGCACAACTAAGGGCTTATCGATTAGATCAAGCGAAATACACGGCATGGCAAAGAAAGGTGGCCTTGTTGAAGTGCAAATGAAGATTGGGGAAGGGAAAAGCGGCGTTGTTTTGCAAAAATCGGCTAATTTTGTTTTGGTTTTGGATGAAGCTTATTTGGGGTATGGAGAGGCTTTCTTGAAGGATAATAGGGTTGGTTTGATAGTTTTGACAAACGAAGATAAGAGATGGGTCATCGATAATTTGGGGGATGTGAGATTTTCAAGTGCTTTAGTGTTAGGTAGATTTGTAAAATACCAGGACCTTTTTGCAAAAGATGATGCTATCAAAGCGTTAAAGGAGTTTAAGTTTTTTGAAAAAAATACAATAGCTTTTGAGAGGGGTTTGGCATGATTTTTAATGAGAAAATGGAAACATTGCCAAGGGAAGAGCTTGAAAGGATTCAGCTTGAGGGAATTAGAAGAACATTGTCGAGAATAAAGTCTTCAAACTCTGTGTTAAAAGAGAAATATAGGGATATCGAGCCAGAGGATATAAAGAGCCTTGATGATCTAAAGAAATTGCCCCTGATGGAAAAGGACGATCTGAGAAGGGCGTATCCTTTCAATCACATAGCTGTTGAGGATGACGATGCTTGGATGAGGATGCACATGAGTTCTGGCACGACCGGGACGCCTGTCATTAACGTCATGACGAGGTCTGACATTGAGCAGTGGGGCGAGATAATGGCTCGATGTTATTATGCAGCGGGTGTTGCAAGCAAAGATAGGATTCAGATAACGCCGTCTTTTGGCCTGTTTAACGGCGGATTTGGTTTTCACTACGGTGCGGAGAAAATTGGGGCGTTTGTTATTCCAATTGGTGCAGGAAGGAGCAGGCTGCAACTTCAATTTTTGAAGGATTTGGGCACTACTGCCATTACAGCTATTGCTTCTTATCCTTTAAGACTGATTGAAGTGGCAGATGAAATAGGCTTTGATTTTCGCGAAACTAATTTAAGGGTTGCTATATTAGGTGCAGAGACGTGGTCTGATGAGATTAGGAAGAGAATAGAAAGCGAGATGGACGTGGATACATACGACATCGTTGGTATGACGGAAAGCGGCGGTGTTGGCATGGGTATAGATTGTGAGGTAAAAAACGGCATACACGTTTGGGAGGATCACTACGTTGTCGAGATCATAGACCCTGAGACAAAAGAGGTCGTTGAAGATAGTGTCGAAGGAGAGATGGTCGTAACGACTCTTACGCGTGAAGGTTTACCACTTTTGAGATATAGGACAAGGGATATAACGAGGATTTTGAGCAGGGATAGGTGTGACTGCGGCAGAACTCACTTGAGAATTGATAGAATTAAGGGTAGAACAGATGATATGCTGAAAGTTAAAGGTGTTAATTTCTATCCATCACAGATTGAGGCAATTTTAATGAAGTACAAACAGCTTTCGCCTTATTATAATATTGTCCTTGAGAAAGTAAAAGGTAAGGGCAGCATGACGATTGTGGCTGAAAGGAGAAACGGATTTAGTTCTGAAGACTTAGATAGGCTGAATAACGAACTTTACGACCTTTTGGGATTCCACTGCCATATCCAGATAGTTCCAGATGGTACGCTTGAAAGACCTCAAGGCAAGGCTGTTAGGGTAATAGACAAAAGGGTTAAATAATTCAGTGAATCTGCCGACATATAGATTAGAGAAAACTAATCAGGGGGCCGGATGAACGCAGGCGGTATTGTCTTCACCTTGATAGCAGTTGTAGGAGCCTTTGTTTACGAAGGTGGAAACCCAGCTGTTTTGATACAAATTGGTGAGTATATAGTTTTAATAGGTGCTTTTTTTGGTATGCTTTTGTCATCTGCATCCCCAACGGCTTTAAAAGGTGCTTTTGGTGTTATTTTAGGTATTGCAAAGCCTGATCCTTATAACAAAAAGAACTATTTGGAACTTTTGAAAGTTGTATATGATTTGTCAACAAAAGTTAGGAAGGATGGAATTTTATCACTTGAAGCTGTAGTGGATGACCCTGAGTCTTCACCGATTCTACAGGATGCAGCGTTCTTTTTAAAAAACAAAGAGGCGAGAGCTTTACTAATAGATGCACTACGTAGCATTGTTACAGGCATTGAAGTAGAAAAACTAGATGAGATGCTGGATACGAATATTGAGGTGATAGAAAAGGAGATCTCCGCACCGCCAAAAATGGTTGGAAACTTAGCAGAATCCATGCCTGGTATGGGTATTGTTGCTGCTGTTATGGGTGTTATTCTGACAATGGGTGCTTTGGGTGGCTCAATCCTTGTCATAGGTGAGCACATTGCTGCTGCTTTGACAGGTACATTTCTTGGTTTGCTTTTGTGTTACGGTATATTCGGACCTATGGCAACCTATGCTGAATTCAAAAATGAAGATATGATAGCTTACTTGAAGGCCTTAAAAACGGGAATTATATACATAGCAAAGGGTGATGCGCCGATTATTGCAATGGAAGCCGTCAGAGAAAGTGTTCCTCCACTTGCAAGGCCTGAATTTGACGAAGCAGAGAGCTTTGTGAAAGGTAAGTAGCATGGCTGAAGAAAACCCTGAAGGTGGAATAGTAAAAAAATGTAAAAAAGCAAAGTGCGAAGAGGGTGGGGGTAGTGCGTGGGAGGTAGCATACGGCGATTTTATGACCTCCATGATGGCTTTTTTTCTTGTTATGTGGCTTATCGCTGCTACAAATGTTAAGCAGAGAAAGATTCTTTCCACGTATTTTACTCAACCTGGAGCAACATCCCTTACAGAAGGTTCGTCCATGCTTCCTTCAAAAGGTGTTTTTAATGTAGGTTCAAAAAGTCTTACGATATCTCAGAGAATCCCAGAAATGCCACTCCCATCTTCTAAGCCTCAGAGAACATTGCATGGCAAAGGCTTGATACCTAAAATTTTGAGGAAAAATGGTGGTGGTGTTGGCCAGAATAAACAAGCTTTAAATTTGTACATGATAATGAAAAAGATTCAGCAAACTATAGCTAGTAAAAAGGAACTGTTGCAGTATAGAAATCAGATAAAAATGGAGATAACAGAGCAGGGTTTGAGGATAGTAATTTTTGATAAGAATAAGAGACCGATGTTTTATCCAGGCTCTGACCAACTTGAGCCGTGGGCAAAAGAGGTGCTTGACATCATTGCAAGACAACTTGCCTCCATATCGAATAAAATAGTTATAGAAGGGCATACGGACGCTCATCCTTACGTTGTTGGCAATTTAAGCAATTGGGACTTATCTACTATGCGTGCAAATGCTGCAAGAAGAGAAGTACAGGCAAGTGGTGTTAGTGCTGATAGGTTTGATAGTATAGTTGGTTACGGAGATACAAGGCCTGTTCCAGGAACTAATCCAACAGATCCGATAAACAGGCGTATTGTCATACTTGTAAAGAAAATCTAATTTGTGATATATTTGTTGTAAATAAGCTTTTAAAGCAGCTAAGGAGGTAACTGTATGTCGGTTTTGGTTGAGTTTGCTATATTTCCTACGGATAAGGGCGAAAGTGTCAGCAGCTACGTTTCAAGAATCATAAAGGTCATTGATGAAAGTGGCGTTGAGTATAAACTTACGCCAATGGGCACGGTCTTTGAGACCGAAACAATGGATAAGGCTTTGGAGGTTTTAAAAAAGTCCTATGAGGTCCTTGAGCCCGATTGCAACAGGATCTACTCCACCGTAAAGTTTGACATAAGGAAGAACAGATCGAATAGGATGAAGCAAAAGATTGCCTCCATTGAGTCGAAGTTAGGCAAAGAGGTGAAAAAGTAAAATGGAAACGTATGTTTTGATAGCAGCCGCAGTTGTAGCGGTTGCCGTTTTCTCTGTTTTGATCTACCTTAAATTAAGCGTGGGTAAGATCTCAGAAAGAGTAAATAGCACGTTGATCGATTTGACAAAGGAGAGCAAATCACAGGCTGAGCAGAATGCAAATCTGTACAATAACGTATCAAAAAGTGTTCAGGATTTAAGGATTACCCTCAAGGACGAGCTTTTCAAAGGCTTTAAGGAGATTACAGAGAAATTCGATGATATCACAGTTAAGATTACAAATTCTTTGGACAAGCAAAGGGATCAGAACCATGAGGACATTGCCAAGTTAGTTCAGACGGTTGAGGAGAAATTGTTGCAAATCAGCGACAGGGTAGAGGGAAGGCTGAAAGAGGGTTTCGAGAACGTTGATAAGACGTTTAAGGATATAATTGAAGGTATAGCTAAGATATCTGAGGCGCAGAAGAAGATAGAAGAGCTGTCTGGTGAGGTTGTATCTTTACAAAAGATACTTGATGATAAAAAGAGGCGCGGTGTTTTTGGCGAGGTTAGGCTTGAGAGTATTTTGATGTCTGTGTTCGGCGAAAAGAGGGAACTTTACGACATCCAATACCCCATTGAAAACGACGGTAAACGCTATGTTGTAGACGCTATAGTAAAAGCCCCGGAGATGGGTATAATCCCTATTGATTCGAAGTTTCCCCTTGAAAATTATGTTCGCTTGACGCAAGCACAAGATGTAGATAGGGTGCACTACGAAAATGCGTTTAAAGCTGATTTAAAAAAGCATATAGACGACATAGCAAATAAATACATCGTAAGGGGTGTAACGGCGCAGATGGCCATTATGTTTTTGCCCGCTGAGGCGATTTTTGCTTTTGTCAATGCGTATTGTGGCGATGTTATTGATTATGCACGCAGGAAAAACGTTTGGATTGCCTCACCCACGACACTAATGGCTCTTTTGACTACCGTTCAGGTTGTTGTTAGGGATATTAAGACGAAAAAGCAGGCTGAAAAGATCCAAGAAGAGTTGGTTAAGCTTTCAAAGAACTTTTCCCTGTACAGGCAGCGATGGGAAAAGCTTATTAAAGACATTGAACGTTTACATGATGATGCGGGCAAAATCCATATTACGACGAAGAAGATCTCTGATCAATTTGAGCGGATAGAAAGGGTAGAGTTAGAAGAAGAGCCCCCCCAAGCTTGAAAATTAGCTTGATTATTTTGAACATTTGTTTATAATACTGGCATGGATAAACCAGATCTATCGCCATCTGTTGAAGATTATATGAAGGCTATTTATAATATTGCTCAAACCAACAAAGTTGTAAGGGTGAGAGACCTTGCAAAGCACTTAAACGTGAAAATGCCTTCTGTAGTAAACGCTGTTAAAAATTTGGAAAATAAAGGTTTAGTTATACATGAAAATTATGGATACATAGAAATTACAGAGCTGGGGGAAAAAATAGGAGAGCAGCTTAAAAATAGGCATGAGATTCTGACAGAGTTTTTGGTAAAGGTTTTGCAGGTTGAAAATTCTATCGCTGTAGATGATGCGTGTTCTATAGAACACTACCTAAATTCTGTTACTGTCCAGCGCGTAGTTGACCTTCTTGAGTTTTTGAAATATGATACAGATAATGCCAAGTGGATAGAGAAATTTAGAGAATTTCTATCTAAAAAAGGAACTATAAACGGTAGCGAGTAGATCAATGAATTCCTCTTTATTGTTAAAGCATTCGACCCGAATAAGATTTACACCCAATTTTGAAGCCAAATTCTTGTAAGTTATGTCTATTTCGTAAACCGTTTCTGTGTTATCCGTTGAAAAACTTATGGGGACAATAATTATGGTTTTGAACTGCTTTGATAGTTTTATTATGGTTTCCTCTGTCGTTGGTTTGAGCCACTTCACGGGCCCCAATTTTGATTGAAAAGACAAAAAAACTGGTTGTTTAAGCCTCTTTCTTAGGTAATTCAAAAATACCTCTAAGTCGTGTTTGTATGGGTCTTTTCTTTGGATTAAGAGTTTTAATGGCAGTGAATGTGCAGAAAGCAGTATGGCACACTCCTTTGAGCAACCCTTTTTCGCCTTTTCTATGTAATTTTCCACTAAATCAAAGAATTCTGGGTAGATGCAAAAGGGTGGGGCGACCTTTTTTGAGTGTTTAAAGATTTCTCCATGCGTTGTGTAAGAGAAAAAGTTAAACATGGGTATGACAGCCGTTTCATTTTTTAAAAATGGCCAAGAGTATGAGAATTTAGTTCTAACTTCTATTCCAATCCTTTTGCTTAGCTTCTCTGTCTGCTGTTGTGATATGGCTTTTAGTGGCGACTTTTTGATTTTTAGAATTTTATATGTCTCCTTTGCCCTCAAAATCGTTATGAAAGCAGCTAAAATTGACCTGAAGGGCTGTTTTATTGGTATGATGTTGTAGTCGTTGAACATGTTGAATAGAAATATGGGTATATCCGTGATTTTTTCGACGTAACCCAAGTTTGCAAGTGTTAGTTCAGTTAAAGCTTTTTTCATGAACCAAATCAACAATGAATCTTATATTGTCGGGGTCGGTTTGTGGTAGTATGCCATGACCCAAATTGAAAATGTGTGGTATGTCTTTTGCTTCAGAAAGCACCTTTAGTGTCTCTTTTTCGACAACATCTATATTTGCAAGTGGCACCGTGTTATCCAAATTGCCCTGAACGGTTTTTTTTGTGATTTTGTGTATGTCTCTCAGTGATGAGCGCCAGTCGATGCTAAAACAGTCAAAATCGAGCTCTTTTAAAAAATCGTTTAGGTGGCAAGAGTTTTTTATAAAGTAAATGGCAGGCTTGACGCGTTTTGAGATTTCTTTAACAAACGGCAATACGTACCTTTTGTAATCATCTTTAGAAAGAACCCCGGCCCAGGTGTCAAACAGTTGCACGGCGTCGCAACCTGCTTCGAGTTGTTTGTTTAGGTAGTCAATAGTCAGGTCTGTTATTTTACTTGCAATTTCAAAGTATTCCTTTTCGTTATTTTTCATAGACGTTCTCAAATTTGAGAATTCGCTTCCCCCGAACACGTAGCACAAGAGTGTAAACGGTGAGGCGGCAAAACCGAGCAAAGCCAGTTCTTTTTCCTCTTCCCTGACAATCTTTATAGCGTCAAAGACAAACGAAACCTCATTCAAATCACCAGTGTATGAGATGTTCTTTAAATCCAATTTTACATGTGGCTGGGTGTTGTCGTTATAGTTCAATTCTGCGTCAAAAGCCGTCAGAGGGATTAGTATATCGCTAAATAAAATCAGTGCATCTACGCCTAAAACTTTTGGTAAAAGTGTTACACGTGCAGCCAAATCTTTGTTTTTGCACAGCGTCAGAAAATCATATTTTTCGCGCAGATCCCTGTATTCTTTTAAAAACCTTCCCGCTTGTCTCATAAACCAGACAGGTGTAAATT
>WFRG01000011.1 GCA_015486705.1 Hippea sp.
ATTAAAAATAAAACTATTGTTCTTACCGGTGCATTAGAGCCGGCGCTATTTAAAACAAGCGATGCAATGTTTAATATCGGATGTGCCGTAGCAGCGGTTCAAATTCTAAAACCGGGTGTCTATATTGCAATGAGCGGTCAAATTTTTAATTATGACAACGTTATAAAAGATAGGGAAAACAATAGATTTACTACAATAAAATAACTCTTAATCCGTTTTCGGACATTTTTTAGATTTGGATAGGTAGATCGAGTAGCATTCCAAATGTATATTTCTATTAATTCAAGATATCAAATAGTTAGGATTATCGACTATCATCTTCTTAATATCGTTTTCTTGAATATTCGCTTTTAGTAAATTTGATATTACTATTTTCAATCCAGTTATGGGGTTTGGGTTATTTTTTTGTCCTAAATCGGTTGATATAACAGTGCTTTGAAATCCCACTTTATTTATATATTCAACAGTTTGGTCAAATTTCACATTCTTATCTCCTTTTAATGTGGAAGAATAATAGCATCTTTCGAAAAAACCCCCTTTTTTTCCTAATATAATCTGTGTTTCAATAGGTATAAATGTGACCCAAAATTCAGGGTGGGTTATCAAAATTTTTTTTATTTTCAAACTTATAGCTTCTTCGGTTAAAACTAAAATTTCTGGAACAGACAAATGGCCTGTACCCAATATAACATTGTATGATGCAACAAGCTCCAAAATTTCATAAACCTCTTTCTTTAATTTTCCTTTGTTGTTAAGTATAAATAATCCTTCTCTTTTTCCAAGTTTGTTTCTATGGTTTAAAGAATCAACAGTAGGCATCCAAACTTCTTTAGCCCCGAGTTTTAGAGAAATCTCTACTGCTGCTGGATTTAATCCTCCAACACTGTTGTTTAAAACTATACCACCAAAAATATTTATTCCATCTATTATTTCTTTAACTAAAAGAGCTCTTGAGGAAGTATCTACAAAATGATTTTTAATCAATATACCTGCCATGCCAGCTTTTTTTGCCTCTATAGCTAATTTAATATCGCTAAGTTTTCTTGGCACTATATCTGGAGATGAATGTACGTGCAAATCATACGCTCCTTTAATAATCTCATCTACCATTTCTATCATAATAAATTACCTCGTATTGAAAAGTTGAGGGAAAAACAAGGTTATTTGGGGAATATATGTTATTAAAAATAAGCCAATTAAAGTTACCAAAAGAAAAGGAAAAACAGCAAAGGTAACTTCCTCCATGCTTCTTTTGGTAATACTTTTAACAACAAATAAATTATAGCCAAAGGGTGCAGTAATGTAACCTATAACAAAATTAACCACAACTACCGCGCCAAAATGGATAGGATTTATACCCAACTTAGTTGCAATAGGCAAAAGAATTGGTACTAATATGACAATAGCAGCAGGCGTATCCAAAACAGAGCCTATAAAAAGAAAAAGTATGTTAACCAGCAGTAAGAAGACAAACTTATTATGGGAAATACTCAATATAGCCTTTGCAGCAATTTCTGGAACTCTCCCAGCAGCCATTAGCCAGGCAAATAAAGAAGCTGCCGCTAAAACAAACATTATCATGGCAGATGTTTTAGCGGCGTTAAAAAGCGTTTCATAAAAATCTTTTAATTGGAGAGTGCGTGTTATAAAAAAACCCATAAATATGACGTATAAACATCCTATGGCTCCCGATTCAGTAGGTGTAAATATACCGCTGTATATTCCTCCCAATACAACAACAGGTGCGCCAAGGGCTTCTTTAGCTTTCCACATTGCTTTTAGAATTTCTTTAATTTCTGGCCTTTTATCTGATAAAGGGACTTTCTCCTTTTTTGCTTTAATAACAGAAAAAACTATCAGAAGAAAAGTAAAAAGCAATCCTGCACCCAAGCCTGCCAAAAAAAGTTTGGCAATGGACTCACCAGCCACAACACCGTAAATTATTAAAGGAATGCTTGGTGGAATGATTGGACCTAATGCCCCGGCTGATGCAGCTATGCCCATTGAGAATCTTCTTGAATATCCCTTTTCTTCCATCGCAGGAATGGTGATAGATCCGATAGCTGCAACGGTTGCAGGTCCAGACCCCGATCCAGTTGCAAACATCATAGATGCTAAAACAGTAACAGCCGCTAAGCCTCCTGGTACAAATCCTATTATTTCATTTGCTAAATTAACTAAAGTTTTTGCCATTTCGGTTTTTTCAAGTAGATTACCGAGTAGAATAAAAAACGGGATAGCCATTAATGCGAAATTATTTATCCCTGATACGAGGTTCTGTGGAAACATTAAAAAAGATTCTTTAATTAAAATCAAACCTATTATACCTGAAATACCCAAGGAAAATCCTATGGGCACTTCTAAAACTATGAGTATTATAAAAATGGCGAACATTATCAATGCTACTATGCTGGGATTCATTTTTCTCCCTTACTATTGCATAATATTCCTGTTATATTCATTAAAGCATATAAAAATATGAGTATTCCGGAAATAGGAACAGCACTATATAGCCATGTCATGCTAATGCCGGCAGCCGGAGATACTGCAAAACCAAAGAATTGCGTGTACTTAAATCCGGGGAAAATCATGAAATATGCATATGCCATAATAGATAATTGAGTAAATAAATACAAAAATTTTTTTATACCGGAAGGAATATGTGAACTAATTAAAGAAAAAGCTATATGGGAATCCTCACCGACCAGCAAGGCTGTGCCCAATAAAGTAAACCAGACAAAAACGAATCCAGCTACTTCCCCCGGCCAAGACAAAGCACTATTCAATACATATCTAAAAAACACTTCTATCCCTAAAAGAGATAGAAGTGCAAAAGAGTTATAATCAAAAGTTGTGTATAGCTCATTGCCAGATGAATTCATCTGGCAATGAGCATATCCTTTTAGTAAAATGAAACTGTAAAAAAACAAACTTACTAAGGAGGATATGCTCATGAAAAAGTA
>WFRG01000012.1 GCA_015486705.1 Hippea sp.
AGTTTTGTTTTGAATTTTCCCTCTCTATCCCTTGGAATCTTTAAATTTTCAAGTCTTCCTATGGTTGTATCTAAACTTCTCTCATAGAATCCGTTTTTCATTCCACCATGTTCTTTGACAAATACATCTCTTTCGGCTAACATAATAGCCGATAGGGTTTGTGTTACCACCTCTTTGATGAGGTCTGGTAGGATACTTTTCAGTTCCGTCATTTCAAACCTCCTCCTGGGGATTGGGTGTTGTCCCTGGGAGGATACCCAATTCTCGGAGATTACACAAGATATTGTACACTATCAGGTTGCAAGGCTTAAAATGTTTTTTCTTGTGAAAAATTTTTTCAAACCTGTTTCTTTTTTTACTATCCATAGGTACAACAGATAGTTGAACCCTGGTGTGATAATACCTATAGGGCCTTTTACTAAAAAAGCCAAAGCTGTTGTGAGCCATGCGATGCAATACTTTTCTTTTATGAAATAGTATGTTGCCATTAATTCAAATAGAATTAAGCTCATATCTGGATAGACGGCTCTCGTTAAATAAAAGAAGAACAAAAAGGAGAAGTAGGCTATGACTGAATTAGCAGAAATTTTCTCTGACTTGAACAATGCATATGATAATTTGTAAGTATATATAGCGGTGAATGCCCCAGATAAAATTGAAGGTAGTCGCGCAGCGTATTCTATTATTCCAAGTGGATCTGTTCCGTTTCTTATTAAAGAATCCACAGAAAACAGTTTAAAAAACACTACCAATTCCCAATAAAACAAGATTGGTTTGTCAAACCTTACATGGCAGTTGAAAAAAGGCACCAAATAATTCCCAGATTCTATCATCCTAAGAGCAGCGTCAACATATTTGGGTTCGTCTGGAGGAAAGAAGGACACATAAAAGCTTCCAAGCGAAAAGAGCAAAAGTGAAAATACAAATAGATTTAATTTGTTTTTGAAAACTAAATCAATCAGCCTCATCTATTTTGCCTTTTTTTGAATTTTTATCTTTTTAACAAAAATCCAGAAACTTTTATCCATTGCTTCAGAGGGACTGCCGAGGTATGGAAAGTGCAAGTAAATTAGTGACAATTGCTCATCGGATCTGTTGATGGAGTATTTTTCTACGTAATAGTCCCAAATTGCGCTTACAAGGCCGCTTCTGTCTGAACCTGCCTTGCAGTGCACAAGAATTGGCTTTGGTATCTTTTCTAAAATGTTAATCAATTTGATTAATTTGCTGGGTTTTACGATTTTGTTTGGCGACAACCTAAAATCTATGTGCACTATGTTCAATTGCTTTGATAATCTTATTTCTTCTTTATACCAGCTTTTGCCCTGTTGTTTACCTCTGAGATTTACAATGCTTTTTATGTGATATTTTTTGATGTAGTATAAAAGCTCATCTTTATCCAGTTGGCCGCTTCTGTATAATATGGCGTTCTCTACGGTATGGAAATTGCCATTTTCCTCCATATATATTTCAAAACATATTGCCGAGCCTGATATTACTAATAAAAGCAGCAGAAATATTAATATCTTCCTGTTTTTTATCCTTTGAAGCAGAAACTCCCATAGTTTTTCATATATTAGAACGATTTTTTCATTTAAGAGGTTTAGAATTCCTTTTAGTTGAATTATTAAAAAGGAGGAAAGTAGGGCAACTGCAAATGATCCAACTATATCTAATGGCCAATGAACCCCACAATAAATTCTTGCAAGTCCTACCATAAACCCAATGGCCGTTATAATTAAGCCGTGAAGTCTTAGTTTATGTTCTGAGAGAAGGTAAAATCCTAAAGATAGAAATAGAGTAACATGATCCGAGGGAAAGGATGAGTCAGGAGAATGCTCTATAAGGAGTCTGCCTATATGCATCATAAATGGTCTTGGATGGTAGTAAATTAAGGATATCAGGTAATTTATTGAAAGTCCGAGCAGTGCAGAGTAAAAAGCCAATAAAGATTGTTTTTTGTAATATTTACTGCTTTTTGCAAACAACCATATCAGATAGATAGGTATAATAAAGACAAGATACTTTGCTATAGCTATTGCCAAAATCGACAATGTCTCGTAGTTTTTCCCATATCCGTTTATCACTTTGAACATTTCCAAATTAAGGTCACTCATAAAAATACCTCTTTTTCGGAGACTCTATACAAGTTTAGATACCTTATATGAAATGAGCTTTGCCTTTTTATTAAAAATTTTTAATGCTAAGAGCAAAGATATCAAAAATTTTTAGAAGAAAACTGAATATCCAAGCGTAAAAAGGAAAGAATTTATGCCTTCATTTGGCATTCTAATATCTGCGTTTGAAATGTGCCTGAACCTGAAACCTAAATTTATAGCTGAGTTGTGGGTTATGTAGATGTAAAAACCTGCGCCTAAATTGTCGTTAAAATTAAAGCCGCCAGATTGGCAACTTGAATCGTAGGATATATAATGGAAGCCAGAGCCCGCAAGGATGTAGCCGTCCATTGCATTTTTTATTATGTTAAATCTGTACTCCGAACCAAATCCCAGGCCAAATTCGTAGTCACTGGCTGGGTGTATTACCTTGTTATACTGTGGCTCTAAATAGAATGTTAATCTTTTTTGCGTATCAGGGATTACGGATGGGATTAGTTTATGTGCATCAAAACCTATATGGTAGATGAAAAGCAGAGGTTTGTATGAATTGTGACACCCACCTACATACCCATGGCCATATCCTATTAGAAGACCCTTTTCAGCGACTAAGGTGTTTTTAGCATAAGATGTTGAACTAACTATGATTAATGTAATTATAA
>WFRG01000013.1 GCA_015486705.1 Hippea sp.
TAACAAGAATTTAAGAAGAAAAAAATTAGAAATGGATAGTTAACCATGTGTGTAAATTTAAATTAAGATATGGATGGAGGTAAAAGATGAATTTTGAGTTTACTGATGAACAAAAGTTGGTAAGGGAAATGGCGAGAGATTTTGCTCAAAAAGAATTAAAACCTATTGCATCCAAGATAGACAAGGAGCACAAGATACCTGATGAGATACTTGAAAAACTGAGTAATTTGGGGTTTTTTGGCGTTTATATGCCTCAAGAATATGGAGGTGCAGGTCTTGATTATGTGTCTTATATTATAGTTGTTGAAGAAATTTCGAAGGTTTGCGCTTCTACAGGGGTTTTACTTTCCGTGCATAATTCTTTGGTTTGCGGCGGAATTCATATGTTTGGGACTGATGAGCAAAAAAAGAAGTTCTTACCTGAACTTACAAGCGGAAAAAGGATAGGAAGCTTTGTTTTAACGGAACCTGAAGCCGGAAGTGATGCTGCTTCCATTTCTACAACATGTGAGGATAAAGGAGATTATTTTTTAGTTAATGGTAATAAAATTTTTGCGACCAACGGTGCATTTAAAGGCATAGGTTTGCTTTTTGCCACACACGATAAGTCTTTGAGACATAGAGGTATTAATGCGTGCATATTAGACTTAAGCTCAGAAGGAGTTGAACTTTTAAGAAATGAAGAGAAAATGGGTGTAAGGGGTAGCTATACATCCGCTTTTGCTTTGAATGATGTTAAGATACCAAAAGAAAATTTGTTGTTGGAACAAGGAAAGGGCTTTAAGATTGCAATGGATTTATTGGATAGTGGCAGGATAAGCATTGCAGCCCAGGCGTTGGGTATAGCAGAAGGTGCATTTGAGTTGGCATTAGAGTATTCAAAAGAGAGAAAACAGTTCGGAAAGCCTATTAGTGCATTTCAGGCTATTCAGTTTAAACTTGCTGATATGGCGATGAGAATAGAATCTGCTAAACTTTTAACATATGAAGCTGCGTGGCTAAAAAACGAGCATAAAAATTACCTAATAGAATCGGCTATGGCTAAAACAGTTGCATCTGAAACGGCAAATTATGTTGCCAAAGAAGCGTTGCAAATATTCGGCGGTTATGGTTATATTACAGAGTATGAGATTGAAAGATATTATAGAGACGCTAAAATCACCGAAATCTATGAAGGAACAAATGAGGTTCAAAGAATAGTTATAGCTAAGAATCTTTTGAAATAAGGAGGGTGGAAAGATGGCTAAATACCCTGAGTTAGAGGAGCTCTCAAAAGAGGAGCTGATTGAGGTTATCGAAGATGAAGCTAAGAATTGGCTTGCCCATGATGGATTGTGGTTTCAAGCTGTTGAAAGACATTTTGGTATTGACAAGGCCATAGAATTGGACATAGAGGCATGGAAAGATTTTACGGTTGTAGAAGCAAAGAGGATAATGAAAAGGTTAAACCTGCCTGAAGGTGGTGGCTTGGATGCTTTGGAGAAGGCGTTAAATTTTAGGATGTATAGGAGAGTAAACAATCAAGTTATAGAAAGACCTGATGATAAGACTCTTATTTTAAAAATGGTGACATGTAGGGTTCAAGTTGCAAGGGAAAGAAAGAAAATGGAGTTTTTCCCTTGCAAACCTGTGGGGATTGTGGAGTATGGCTATTTTGCTTCTACCATAGATAAAAGGATAAAAACTACGCCAATAGCAGCTCCACCTGACCCAAAACATCCAGATTATTATTGTGCTTGGAAATTTGAATTAATTGATTAAAAAATGTTGATGTTATGGAGGGTGACATGGCTTATGTTCCAGAAAATGTTGTGAGAATAGTAACAGCTACAAGTTTATTCGACGGCCACGATGCTTCAATAAATATTTTTAGGAGAATTATGCAGGATAAAGGTGCTGAAGTAATACACCTTGGACACAACAGAAGTGCGTATGAAATTGTAAATGCTGCAATTGAAGAAAATGCTCAAGCTATAGCTGTCACGTCTTATCAGGGTGGTCATATAGAGTTTTTTAAGTATATGTACGACCTTTTAAAGGAATATGGGGCGGAAGAGGTGAGGATTTTTGGCGGCGGCGGCGGAGTTATTGTTCCTGAGGAGATAAAAGAATTAGAAGATTACGGTATAGCTAAGATTTTCTCTCCCCAAGATGGTGTAGAAATGGGGCTTGAGGGTATGGTAGAGTACCTTATCAAGTTGAGCGATTTCCCAAGGTATAACGAGAAGGATTTGGAGCTATATTTGAGCGATATTAACACCTATCTGCCAAAGGCCATAAGTTTGATAGAAGATTTGATGACGCATGGTAAATGGACAGGTGAACATCAGAAAATCCTTGATAACTATTTTGAGAAAGCAGAAAGTCGCACCAAAGTAATAGGTTTTACAGGTCCTGGAGGTGCAGGAAAATCTACATTGGTTGATGAGATGCTAAGGAGGTTTACCAATACATTCGAAAACAAAAGAATAGGTGTTATCGGTATAGACCCAACGAGAAAGAGCGGCGGTGCCCTTCTTGCAGACAGAATCAGAATGAATACTCTGCCTCATAAGAATGCTTATATGCGTTCAATTACAACAAAAGAGGCCAATACGTCTGTATCCCATTCTACTGAGAACATTATTAAATTGTTTAAAATAGCAGGATTTGATGCTGTCATACTTGAAACTGCTGGTTCGGGTCAAAGCGACGTTGAAATTGTTCATTTGGCTGATGTTAATGTATATGTAACAACCCCAGAATATGGTTCAGCCTTGCAGCTTGAGAAAATAGGAATGCTTGAATATGCCGATATGGTTGTACTTAATAAGTTCGACAAGGAAAATGCAGAAGACGCACTGTTTGAGATAAGGAAGCAATATGCCAGGAACTTTAAGCTATTTGATAAAGATTTGGAAGATTTGCCAGTTTACGGTACTATGGCTTCTCGTTTTAACGATAATGCCACAACGTACTTTTTCTTTAAATTGATGCAAAGGGTTGGGTTTGTTGATGATATTCCAAGCGATGTCCAGGTTATGAGAAAAACAGAAAATGTTTCCTTGATACCGGCAACGAGAACAAGGTACTTAAGCGAGATTGCTGACACGGTCAGAGATTATCATAGATATGTAGATAGCCAGGTTAAAATAGCATCTAATCTATACGGTTTAGAGAAGGCCAAAAAGCATATTAAAGAGATACAAAACAACAATGAGGAAGATATAGCTAGGGTTGAAAGAGTTATAAATGAGCAAATAGAAAAATTAGAGGAACAGTTAGATGAGAGGGCTTACAAGTTATTAAAAGAATGGCCTGAAATTAAGGAAAAATACAGCAAAGATAAATTTATAGCCAAAATTAGAAACCAAGACGTTGTATATGATCTCAAAACAAAGACGTTATCGGGTAATTATATACCTAAAGTTAAGCTTCCGGAAAGCGAAGATTACGGAGAAATATTGAAATATAGATTGAAGGAAAATGTACCAGGTGAGTTTCCTTATACGGCAGGAGTTTTCCCACTTAAGAGGCAAGACGAAAGACCTACAAGAATGTTTGCCGGCGAAGGTACACCTGAGAGAACCAATAAGAGATTTCATTATCTGTCCAAGGGGCAGCCATTTAGCAGGTTATCCACGGCTTTTGATTCCATAACGTTGTATGGTGAGGACCCAGACGAAAGGCCAGATATTTATGGTAAAATTGGTAATTCAGGGGTTTCTGTTCCTACAGTGGATGACGCAAAAAAACTGTACAGCGGGTTTGACTTATGCGACAAAAACACATCTGTTTCTATGACAATAAACGGCCCAGCTCCGATGATGTTAGCTATGTTTTTGAATGCGGCTATTGACCAGCAAGTTGAAAAATATTTGAGAGAGAGTGGCCTGTTTGGTAAGGCCATGGATAAGATAGATAAATATTACAAAGAGATAGGTGTCCTCAGGCCTGTTTATAACACCAATTTCGGCGTAAAAGATGCAAATGTAGAGAATCATTTGGGATTAGGACTTTTGGGCGTTCCTGGTGATTTTGTTGTGGACAAGGATATATATGATGAAATTAAGAAACACACCCTGAACGTTGTTAGGGGAACTGTACAGGCCGATATTTTGAAGGAAGATCAAGCACAAAATACGTGTCTTTTCTCAACCGATTTCTCGTTGAAACTTATGGGAGATGTTCAAGAATACTTTATAAAAAACGATGTGAGAAATTACTATTCTGTCTCCATATCTGGTTATCATATAGCAGAGGCAGGAGCTAACCCAGTAACCCAGCTTGCGTTTACGCTTGCAAATGGTTTTACGTATGTTGAATATTACTTAGCACGTGGTATGAATATAGATGACTTTGCCAAAAACCTGTCATTTTTCTTCTCAAACGGTATGGATATTGAGTATGCTGTTATAGGGCGTGTGGCAAGGCGTATTTGGGCTATTGCCATGAAAAATAAATACGGAGCCTCGACAAGAAGCCAGAAACTAAAATATCATATTCAAACGTCGGGTAGATCGTTACATGCCATGGAAATTTCGTTTAACGACATTAGAACAACCCTGCAAGGTCTGATGGCTATATACGATAACTGCAATTCCTTGCATACAAATGCCTACGATGAGGCTATAACAACACCAACAGAAGAATCTGTACGTAGAGCTTTGGCTATCCAGATGATAATTAACAGTGAGTTTGGTATGACCAAGAATGAGAATCCGCTCCAAGGATGCTATATAATTGAGATGTTAACAGATCTCGTCGAGGCTGAAGTGTTAGAGGAGTTTGACAGATTGTCTAAGAGGGGGGGCGTGTTAGGAGCTATGGAGTCTAGATATCAAAGGAATAAAATTCAAGAAGAGTCTTTATACTATGAAAAACTGAAGAACACTGGTGAATTGCCTATAATAGGTGTTAATACCTTTATTTCTGATAACCCTGAAACGAGCGCAACTGAATTAAGTCGTTCGACTGAAGAGGAAAAGAAGCAGCAAATAGAGACTTTGAAGGCGTTCCATTATAGAAATAGGGATAAAGCAAGAGAATATTTGAGCAGATTAGAGAAGGTTTCTATGGAGGGTGGAAATATATTTGAGGAGTTGATGGAAACTGTTAAGTATTGCAGCTTAGGGCAAATAACCCACACTCTCTTCAAAGTCGGTGGTAAATACAGAAGAAATATGTAGTTAATTTATTTTAATCGTGGGGGGGGGGTAATCTCCTCCCTTTCCATTATGTACTTTTCATCTATTTTTCTCGTTGTTGGCATATACGCTGATGCCCATTTAGCGATGCGTAAGAGTATTGTGCGTCTGGATTCTGAATATTTATTTTTGTAAAGTTCGTTATCTGCGGCTTTGAATAGCTCTTCTGTACTATCAAATTGCCCTTCGTGAATTACATAGCCCCAAGATATGCTTATAAATAGCTCATTGCGTAGATTGTATTCCTCTAATTTTGCTTTTATTCTTGATATTAATTTCTTTGTTCCTTCTAAAGATGTATTAGGCAGCACTATGGCAAATTCATCTCCGCCAATTCTTGCCACTATATCGGATACTCTTGTTGAAATAGATAAAATTTCTGCAGTTTTCATTATCAAAGCATCCCCTATCTTGTGCCCGAGTATATCGTTGACTATTTTCAAGCCATTAATATCAATTATAATCAATCCCAATGGCATACTTCTTTTGTTAAACATTCTGTGAAACTCCTCTTCAAAATATCGTCTATTGTAAAGGCCTGTTAAGCTATCATGAAAGCTTAGATACTCTAATTGTTTGTTTTCTAAATATTTTTGCGTAATGTTATTAAATGAAACTATAATTATTTTACCATCTTCGCCATCTATTCCTGTTGCGTAAATACTAAACCACTTATTTGAACCTGTAGCTGTTGTTATCTTGACCTCACATCCTTCACATACTTCTTTTTTGTGCAAAACCTTTAGAAATTTATATTTTATGTTGTGGGGTAATTTTATCTTTTTCAACATATCTTCTTCGTTTTTAACATCTAACATTGCTTTGGCAAAACTGTTAACGAATATTGGTATTCCTTTGTTATTTATTATTACTATACCTGTTTTAATTTTATTGAGCACGTTTTCCATAAAGTCTCTGTTTTTCTTTAAAGATTTGAAAGCTATAACATTTTCTGTTACATCTCTCATTAAGCATACC
>WFRG01000014.1 GCA_015486705.1 Hippea sp.
AAATAAACCTTACCATTCATAATAAGCTTACCTATCAGATATGTAACTCTATTAACTATTCCTACAAAATAATTATAAACATCATCAAATACGTCTCTGATCGAGACAAACGCTCGATTTCCATCCTTTATCTCTTTTGTCGCATAAACAAATCTCAAGATGTACTCGATTATAAAAGAGAATGCGTTGGCTGTAAAATACTCCTCTTCTTTTAAGTTTAAACCTCCATTCCAGGAGATGACCCTTTTTGTTGTTGCCCTGCTTTTTAGATAGATAGCAAACGGAACAACAAATAAAACCGCCAAAACTATAGCCAAAAATGCAGGTGAT
Source organism: Hippea sp. (assembly GCA_015486705.1). The sequence goes on from WFRG01000014.1 coordinate 331, forward strand.
ATAACTCCGAAAACAGGTTTAGCACTTGCAATGAGCCAGCCCTTAGGAACAGCTAATGCACCTATTACGAACTGAGAATACCCAAGTCCAAAAAACAACCTTACAGCAAAAAAGCTAAAGAGTGCTATTAAACCCATCAAAAAAAGTTCTGCTGAGTGCATAAAAAATCTGTTCATTGGTTTAGCTTTTTTACCGTGTGAAAAACCCAATGCAGAGTAGCCTATTAATTTTATCATAGAGAATGATGCAAAGCCCATACCCAAAGACAAAAGAACCCCTCCCGTTGAGGTTATTACCCTGTTAAACACGCTTGTGAATTGATAAGATTGGAATATCGACTCCAACATCATCCATTCAGCCACATAACCCAAAAGAAGAGGAAAAGCACTAAACGATAGGCCTGAAATCACAACACCCAAAGCTGGAATTTTTCCAACGCTCTCATGTATCCCTCTCACATTATCAATACTTTCCTCACCCAATTGCTCCTTGGCCTGTCCAATTGACAAGAAAAGAAGTGTCTTTGCAAGTGTGTGTGAGAGGGAAAGTACAATTGCCGTGAGGTAGGCAAATTCAAACAGTGTTGAACTCGTGGAATATGCATGAGCACAGGCTGCAAAACCCAACATTGCCAAAATCATTCCATTGTTTTCAACTGTTGAGTATGCAGGCAGAATCTTCAAACCCTTTGAGGCTGCAGCAGATATAGCTCCCCAGAAAGCAGATATACTTCCCAGAATAACGGCAATTATCCCCCACAAATGGTTGTATCCAGCAAGGTCGATAACCCTAAACAAACCGTAGACACCCATAAGTGTCACAGGGGCACTCAACAGTGCAGAGGCATTGGAGGGGGCTTTAGAGTGAGCATCTTTGAGCCATGTATGGAATGGAACAATACCCATCTTTATTATAAAAGCAAGCGATGTAAAAAGAACAAATACCAAGCTATTTGTACTGCCCGCCAGTGCAAAGCTGCCTTTTGAAATGTAAAGTGCCAAAAAACCGATAATAAGCAAAACCGTTGAAAGTTCACTAAATGCCAAAAACTTAAATGCCTCCTTATAAGCCCCTTTGTGCTCAACAATCAAAAGATAGGAAAAAATGGTCATTATCTCCCACCCAATCAGAAAAGTTATCCCGTCATGGGCAAGGAGAATCACCACCATTCCAAGCATTGACAAGTTCAAGAATATAGCCATTCTTTTCCTGTATAGTTCACCGAAATCCAAAGAAAACAGCTCAACAGCAACAAAAGACAGAGACGCGATAGCTAAAAACATGCCGCTCAGCTTGTCCACACTTAAGCCAACCTCAGTATTATCAAAAAAATGGAAAAGGGCGATCTCTGAAAAACCAAAAAATGTCGCCTTTATACCCACATATAGAGCAATTAAGCTCGCCAACAAACCCAAAAAATAGCTTAGTTTTCTATTCAAAAAACCAGCCAAAGCCCCTATTAAATACAATACAATCATCACTTCACCTCCATGATGTTTAGCAAAACAGAAAGGATTTCATCTGCAGATAAATATCGTTCGTAGTAGGCCAACACGTCTAAATCCAACTCTTTTGGTTTCAGACCAAATGGTTGATCTCCCTCAACAACAACTATACCGTATGGTTCTGGTAGCTGATTTATTGTCTCCTTTAAGGGTGTAACCATCTTCTCTGTACACTTACCCAAAACAAGCAAAACATCAGCGTGTCTCGGAGAGTCTGTAAAAAAGATACCGAATCTGTGGATGTTGTACTGCGCAGATTGAAGAGCCTCTATCTCAAAATTCAGCTCATTGTCATTTCCCACATCAATTGGAAATATGTGGAGAGAATTCCTAAACACAGGACTTAAACCCTTGACCTTATCATCTTTCTTTTTAAACCTCTC
>WFRG01000015.1 GCA_015486705.1 Hippea sp.
TGCCTTTTCTTTTCCAAACTTTATACATTGCTTCTATACCGCTAATTGTACTTGCAGCATTTTCGAAAGCAGTATGTATCCACGGAACGTTCCAACTTGTGTATGGATATAATCCTGAGGAGACCTCGAAACACCCTGTAGCGGCAGCAATTATTATGTCATATTTATCTGTATCTGCGGCTGCAAACACCTGCCTCATTATTACTGGATGGGTGCATCCAGGGCATAATCTATGTCCACTAACTAATCCTTCTTTTTTCTTTGCTAATTCATTTAACAGAGCCATATTTTACCTCCATTCTCCCCTTAAGTTCAAGCAGTCAAATTGTTTCTCAACTTTTCCTGTTTCGACGATTCTCTTTAGTGTTTCAAATACAGAGTTTATGTGCCTGGGTTGTGTGTCTCTACCACCTAAGCCATATGTGTAGTTAATCACTGGGGCTCTTGAAGATGTATCATACAATGCACTTCTGATTTCCGTGAATAGTGGACCTCCTTGTGCTCCTGCCGGTGAAACCCTATCAAGCACAGCAATTGCTTTAGCGGATTGTAGAGTTTCAGCAAGTTCTTTATATGGGAAAGGTCTAAAGAGCCTGATTTTTAATAACCCTACTTTTACGCCATTTTCCCTTAAATCATCAATTACGTCTTTTGCGGTTCCACAAACAGAGCCTGCAGCTACGATTACGTATTCTGCACCATCCAATTTGTAAGTTTCGTACAGCCCGTAATGTCTGCCAAAAGCTTCTCCAAACTCTTTGCCAACTTTTTCCACTACATCTTTTGAATCAAGCAATCCTTTTAATTGGCTTATTTTGTGCTCAAAGTACCAGTTTGGAGGAGCCCAAGCACCATGCGTTACAGGTTCATCTGTGTTGAGCATAGGATACAACGGCTCATATTCGCCGATAAACTCTTTAACCTTTTGATCGTCTTCTAACTCCCAAATTTCGATTGCATGAGATGTGTTAAAGCCGTCTTGTGCCACCAAAGCAGGTGTCATAACATTTTTATTTTCCGCTATCTTGACTGCCTGAATGATATTGTCATAGGCTTCTTGAGAGTTTTCTGAAATCAACTGAATCCATCCTGTATCTCTACCACCCATTATATCCGAATGGTCACCGTGGATGTTTAGAGGTGATGAAAGTGCCCTTGCCACAACTGCCATAACAATGGGTAGTCTCATACCGCTTGCTATGTAGAGCATTTCCCACATTAAAGCATAACCATTTGCGCTTGTTGCTGTCATAACACGGCCACCGGCTGCAGCAGCGCCGATACATGCACTCATTGCAGAGTGTTCTGATTCTACAGTTACTAATTCTGTGTCCATCTCACCGTCTGCTATAAATTGAGCTACAGTTTGAGGGATTGGTGTAGACGGTGTTATTGGGAAAGCTGCTATAACATCTGGATTGATTTGCCTTATTGCATGGGCAGCAGCCTCATTTCCTGTCAATGCTACTTTTTTTCCCATTTATTTCCTCCTATTTTTCACTTGAAAAGACTTCTTTTCTTAACTCATCCTCTGTTTTACCCTTTGCCTGAGCCTCTAATATCATCTTTAAAGATTTAGGCTTTGTAGGACACTGCTCAACACATATTCCGCATCCTTTACAATATGTGTAATCTATGCCTATCATCTTACCATTTTCGTCCACTTTTATTGCACTATCTGGGCAATATACCCAACAGAACATACATTGGATGCATGTATCTGGATTCCATACAGGTCTTTCAACTCTCCAAGAACCGGTTTCATACTGTTTTGAATTTCCAGGGTCTTTTATTGTCCCACCTATTAGAACTTCATCCCAATTGAGAAGTTTTTCAGCCATTTATTTTACCTCCTCGAAAGCTAACTCTATAGCCTTTCTATTTCCTTCGATTATTTTTTCAGGAAACTTTCCTGTTTCCTTTAAAAGTTCTACAACTCCATTTGAAACCCCATTTTTTGTAAATAAGCCTGTAGCTTTTGCTAAAGCTCCAATCATAGGAGTGTTTGGTATAGCTCTTCCTAATGTTTCCATACTTATTCTGTTTGCATCTACGACGTATACTTCATAACCTTCAAGCCCAAGTTCTTTGATAACCTCTTCCTTTGAAAAAGCTGTGTTTACTATAACTTTTCCAGATTTTTTTAATCCCTCTTTGACATCAACAAGACCCATAAGTGTTGGGTCTAAAAGTAAGACGATGTCTGGCTCCATGTACTCTGAATGGTCTCTAATGGGTTTTTCATCAACTCTTGTGAATGCCACAACAGGCGCTCCCCTTTTCTCTGCGCCATAGACGGCGAACCCTTGAGCATAAATTCCCTCTTCCTGTGAGATTAGCTCGGCTAAGGTTTTTGCAGCTGTAACTGCCCCCTGGCCAGCTCTACCGTGCCATCTGATATCCATTTTCTTAGACATTTTTCTAACCCCCAAGCCATAATTTTTGGTTTATATGTAAATCCTTGATTTCAATGCCTCCATAAGAGTTCTTTTGTCTACATAATTTATGTCTTGACCTATTGGTATTCCGCTTGCCACCTTGCTTATTTTGACATTTAGGTTCCTGAAAGTGTCCTTTATGTAGTGTACCGTTAAGTCGCCCTCTGAGGTTGAGCTTAAAACTAAAATTACTTCCTTTATTTTTTCTTTTTTTACTCTTTCTTTCAAATAATCTATTCTTTTTAGCACGGTTTCTGTATCGTATAGAGCTGAAATTACTCCCCCCAAAACTAAGTAAAGCCCATTGTATACATTGGATTGTTCTATTTCAACTAAGTTTTCTATAGTTTGGACAACACATATTGTAGATTTATCTCTTTCACAATCTTTGCAAATCTCGCACAGTCCGTCTTTAGATGTGGTTAAATTAAAGCATTTACTACACGTCGTTACATTTTTAATTAAACTATTTAAAGACTCTAACAAATTAATAGCTTCCGTTTTGTGTTCTCCTAACCATATTGCGTACCTTTTAGCACTCTTAAAACCTATACCAGGAATTTTTGATAGATATGTGGAAAGTCTATTTATTTCGTCTAATTCAGATTTTTGCATTTAGAACATACCCGGTATGTTTAAACCCCCAGTTAAAGCAGATATTTTTTCTTCCATGGCCTCTTTGGCTTTTCTTACCGCTTCGTTTACTCCAGATAATATTAAATCCTCGAGAGTTTCTATATCATCTGGATCTACGATTTCCTTTGATATTTTTATGTTGACTATCTCTCCAAGACCGTTTGCTTTAACTGTTACCATGCCGCCGCCAACAGATACTTCTACTGTTTCTTTAGCAGCATTTTCCTGGGCTTCTGCAATCTGCTTTTGAATTTTTTTTGCTTGAGCCATTAAACTGTTTAAATCCATGCCACCGAAATTCTTAGCCATGCTACCTCCTCAAACTACTTAATTATATACTAATCATTTATTTTTTCAATATTTATTATTTTTCCACCAAAGGTTTCTAAGATTAAGTCAACTTTTGACTCGCTGTTTCCATTTGTATTTAGGTTTTCTTGTAAGCTACTTTTCTTTTCTGTTTCTGAGCTTTTTAACTTTTTTGGGATTTCTGTAAATGAGCCGCTTTGAACTTTTTCTATTAGATTCTCTATTTTGTCTAACTTTGTTGCCGCTTTTGCTTTGTAGGTTGCAACAATTAATGCATCTTGTGGATTTATCTTTTGTTTTATGTCTATGAGGGATTGATAAAATATGTTTAGAAAAGCTGTTTTTGTTTCAAGCGAGATATTTTGCTTTAGCAATTCTTCTATAATGATTCTGTTAAAGGTTTCTAAATTTATAGAGTTTTCAGATAGCTGATTAATTATTTTTAGTGCCTCTTCTTCTGAATTAGTCAAAATGTTGATTATGTATTCTTTAACGATTTCTCTTGTAGGGACTCCGATTACTTTTGAAGCATCATCTTTTGTAATTATTTCATTGGGCTTAAATGATATGCATCTATCTAAGAAACCTTCTGCTACCCTAAGTGAACCATTACTGGCAAAGGCTATTAAGTCTATAGCGTCTTCTTCTATTTTTATGTTTTCTGATTGAGATATGAATAGTAGTTTTTTAGATATCTCAGTCTCTGGAATTTTTTTTAGATACAATATTTGACATCGTGAGAGTATCGTGTCTGGCACCTTTTCAATTGCTGTTGTAGCAAAGATAAATTTCACATAAGGTGGGGGCTCTTCAATGGTTTTGAGCATGGCATTGAAAGCTTCGAGTGTGAACATATGAACTTCATCTATAATGTATATCTTGAATCGTCTCTTTAACGGTGGATATTTGACACTTTCTATAATATTACGAGCATTTTCTATCTTCCTATTTGATGCGCCATCAATTTCGATTACATCTACGTCTTTTCCTAACGATATTGCCTGACAAGCCTCACACGTTCCACATGGTTCTGTTGTAGGACCTTTGTCACAGTTTAAGGATTTAGCAACGATTCTTGCGAGTGAGGTCTTTCCTGTTCCCATAGGGCCATAAAACAGTATAGCGTGATGGAGCTTTCCTGTTTCTATGGCGTTTTTTAGAATTGTAACGGCAACGGGCTGCCCTACGACCTCAGATAGTTTTGATGGTCTATATTTACGTGCAAGGACCTTGTACATATCAATCTCCCTTAGCGATGCCCACCATAAGCAGGACATTGCGCGCTCACACAGCCCTACTTACCGTTGCTCCCTTCCGGGCCTGGCGGGGTTCGGCAGGGAGTGTGTCGCACAAGCCCACTTAGGTGGACATCGCTAAAAGAAATTGGCGCGCCCAAGAGGACTCGAACCTCTGGCCCCAAGAACCGCAATCTTGTGCTCTATCCATCTGAGCTATGGGCGCGGTTTCCATCATAATAATTAAAATGGCGGAGAGGGCGGGATTCGAACCCGCGGTAGAGTTTGTGACCCTACACACGATTTCCAATCGTGCTCCTTCAGCCAGCTCGGATACCTCTCCGTGTTAAAAATACCGCAAAATCACAGCAAATAATATCACAAAACCGTTTTACTGTCAAAATGTACAATTTTATTTAAAAAATAAGGCTCTTCCAAATTTCTTCACCGTCCTTATTCAGAAAATTTCCTACGGCTCGTTCAGGATGCGGCATTAAACCAAATACGTTGCCTTTTTCATTGCAGATACCAGCTATGTTGGATATTGAACCGTTGGGATTGTATTTACTA
>WFRG01000016.1 GCA_015486705.1 Hippea sp.
AGATAATCAAAAATACTCCACAGATGTTGAACTTTCAAAGATGTTAAAACAGAATTACCTTTCTGATATTTGTGAGAGATTAGAGGAAGTGTTAAAATGACTGTTGGAATCAATGAACCTGAAAGAAAAACTCAAGATAGAGTTATTAAATTCTTTCAAGATGTTCTCGGTTATGATTATCTTGGTAATTGGGAAAAAAGAGAGGAAAATTCAAACATTGAAGGAAAATATCTTAAAGATTTTCTCAAAAAACAGGGCTACAGTGATGAAGTAATAAAAAAAGCAATAAAAAAATTAAGAAAAATCTCAGAGAGCCAGCAAAAATCACTCTATGACAGGAACAAAGATATTTACGAACTCTTAAGATATGGTATAGATGTTAAAATTCATCCATCAGAGCCATCAATACATGTTAATTTTATAGACTGGAAAAGCCCGAGAAATAATCATTTTGCCATAGCGGAAGAGGTAACAATAAGAAGAAAACACACCAAGAGACCTGATATAGTTATTTATCTAAACGGTATTGCCGTTGGAGTTTTAGAATTAAAAAGGTCAAGAATTTCAATAAGCGAAGGCATACGTCAGAACCTTGATAACCAGAAAAAGGAGTTTATTCAGGATTTCTTTACTACAATGCAGCTCATTATGGCAGGAAACGATACCCAAGGATTGAAATACGGCACTATTGAAACACCTGAGCGATATTACCTTGAATGGAAAGAAGAAAATCCTGAATTTGACCATAACAAAAAAACAAGCCTACCAAGAGTTTTGCTACAGGACAAATGTGAAGTATCGGAAAATATCCTTGACTGCGATATTTACAGGCTTTTAAACAAGGAAAGATTGCTGGAAATTATTCATGATTTTGCAATTTTTGATGCGGGGAGAAAAAAAATTCCACGACACAACCAGTATTTTGCTGTAAAGTCAGCTCAGAAAAGTATAAAGAAAAGAGAAGGGGGGATAATCTGGCACACCCAAGGGAGTGGTAAATCTCTTATTATGGTGTGGCTTGCCAAGTGGACAATAGAACACATATCAGACAGTCGGATTTTGATAATTACTGATAGAATAGAATTGGATGAACAGATTGAAAAAGTATTCAATGGCGTGGGAGAAAAGATATACAGAACAAAATCCGCAAAGGATCTAATTAAACAGTTGGGCAAGAAAGATGAGAACTTAATGTGTTCGTTAGTGCACAAATTTGGAAGAGCACAGGCAACAGACAAGGATTATGATGAGTATATCCAAGAATTAGAGGGAACACTTCCGAGTGATTTCGAACCCAAGGGAAACATATTTGTATTTGTAGATGAATGTCACAGAACCCAATCAGGTAAATTGCACAGGGCTATGAAGAAAATTCTGCCAAATGCTGTTTTCATTGGATTTACAGGTACACCACTCCTTAAGAAGGATAAGCCAACCACTCTGGAGACATTTGGTAAATACATTCATACATATAAGTTTGATGAGGGTGTACAGGATGGTATCATTCTGGATTTGAGATACGAAGCAAAAGATGTTAATATAAAAGTTATATCAGAGGAGAAAATAGATAAATGGTTTGAAGTTAAAACTAAAGGATTATCTGATATTGCTAAAGCACAACTTAAAAGCAGATGGGCTACTTTGAAAAAGCTTTATAGCTCAAAAAGCAGAATGGAGAAAATTGTTGCAGATATCATTTTTGACTTTGAGACAAAACCAAGATTAATCACAGGCAGAGGTAACGCTATGCTTGTGGCAGGCAGTATTTATGAAGCATGTAAATACTACGAACTCTTTAAATCAAAGAGATTTGATAAGGCTGCCATTGTAACATCTTACCATCCCAGTATTGGGAACATAAAAGGAGAGGAAACAGGGGAAGAGGGAGAAGCGGAAAACATAAAGAAGTATGAAATTTACAAAAAGATGATAGCCGATTATTACAATATTTCCAAAGATGAGGCAGAAAAAGATTACTGGATAGACAAATTTGAAAAGGATGTTAAAAAGAAATTTATTGATGAGCCTGGACAGATGAAACTGTTGATTGTGGTAGATAAACTTCTCACAGGATTTGATGCGCCAAGTGCAACCTATCTTTACATAGATAAGCCTATGAAGGATCATGGGTTATTCCAAGCGATTTGCAGGGTAAATAGATTGGATGATAAAGACAAAGATGATGCTTTAGATAAAGATTATGGCTATATCGTAGATTTTAGGGATCTATTTAATAGTATGGAAGAAGCCATTAAAGATTACACCTCTGGAGCATTTGCGGAGTTTGATAAAGAAGATGTTGAAGGATTGTTAAAAGATAGATTGACTGATGCGAAGGAAAGACTTAACGAAGCCCTTGAAAAGGTTGAAATAATGAACGAAGGTGTAAAACCACCAAAAGGCATAAATGAATATAGAGAATACTTTATTGGAGATAACTCAGATGAAAAGCAACAATTCAGATTCGAATTTTATAAAAGAGTATCTTCTTTAGTCAGAGCCTACACAAACATAGCCAACGAGTTGGATGAAGCAGGATATTCTAAAAAAGAGCAAGAAGAGATTAAGGGAAGAGTTAAACATTACACCGCGGTTAGGGATGAGATGAAGTTAATGAGTGGTGACTACCTTGATGTGAAAATATTTGATCCTGCGATGAGATACCTCATAGATTCTTACATTCAGGCAGAAGAAAGCAGAACTTTGGCGTCATTTGAAGATACATCATTGCTGGAAATAATAGCAGCCCAAGGTCTTAAAAAAGCCATAGATACCTTACCAGATGCCATTGGAGCGAATAAGGAAGCCCTTGCTGAAGCAATAGAGGGAAATATAAGAAAGTTAATTGTGGACAAAAGAGAGGTAAATCCTGCATACTATGCCAAAATGTCAAAAATACTTAAGGAACTGATAGAAAAAAGAAAAAAAGAGGTTATTCACTACGAAGAATATTTAAAAGAGATGGAAAGGCTAACCAAAATGCTCATAAATAAGGAGGATTCTGAAGAAAATTATCCATCAAGTATAAGAAATAGTATGGCAAAAAGGGCTATCTATGACAATCTGGAAAATATAGCAAATAGAGAAGAACTTACAAATAAAGTTGATGAAGCTATAAGGAAAACCAAAAAAGACAACTGGAGAGGCCATAAAATAAAAGAGCGGCAGGTTGAAAATGCTATTCTAAAAGTTTTAAGTAATTCAAGTACGAATAAAGTCGCTGAATCACATGTAAATTATGGAAAAGATACATCTCTCGCAGACAAAATTTTTGAAATTGTAAAAAAACAAGATGAATAT
>WFRG01000017.1 GCA_015486705.1 Hippea sp.
ATGACGCGTAGGGATGTTATTGTTGTGGCAAGTGTGTCGTGTATCTACGGCATTGGCGAAAGAGAGGACTATTCGGCTTTAGCTTTTTACATAAATGTGGGTGACGAAATTTCAAGAAAGGAGATTTTGTCCCGTTTTGTGGAACTATTGTATGTGAGGAACGATGTGGATTTTGATAGGGGAACGTTTAGGGTTAGGGGTGATGTGATAGATATATATCCTGCTCATATGAGAAATATGGCCGTAAGGATCGAACTCTTTGATGATGTTGTTGATAGGATTGTTCTGTTCGATCCCTTAACAAATAGGGTTATCGAGGAGAAAAGCTCTATTATCATATTCCCAGCAAATCTGTATATAACAAGCAAACAGAAGAAAGAAAGGGCGATTAGGTCGATCCAAGAGGAGTTGAAAGAAAGGATTGAATACTTCAAAGATAGGGGAAAGTTATTAGAGGCACAAAGGATTGAGGAACGTGTGAATTTTGACCTTGAGATGATAGAACAGGCGGGTACGTGCCCGGGTGTTGAGAATTACTCGAGGCATTTTTCAAACAGAAAACCCGGCGAGCCGCCGTATACGTTGGTTGATTACTTTGGCAACGATTTTTTAACGATAATCGATGAATCCCATGTAACTATGCCGCAACTTATGGGCATGTACAGGGGAGATTATTCGCGCAAAAAGACGCTTGTTGAGCACGGTTTTAGACTGCCCAGCGCTTTGGATAATAGGCCACTGAAGTTTGAAGAGTTGATAAAGCGTTGGGGAGAGGTTATTTTTGTATCAGCGACTCCTGCTGAATTTGAGGCTAATTTGTCCAAAGGTGTTGTTGTTGAGCAAATCATCAGGCCTACGGGATTAATGGAGCCGCCTGTTGAAGTTAGGCTCATGGATACGGCTGTGGACGATCTGTATGGAGAGATCAAAAAGGCTATAGAGAAGGGTGGTAAGGTTTTGGTTACTACGCTTACAAAAAGAATGGCTGAGGACTTGAGTGAATACTACAACGATTTGGGTTTGAGAACAAAGTATATGCATTCAGAGCTAAACGCGATAGAGAGAGCAAAAATTATATCAGATTTGAGAAACGACAAATTCGATTGTATAATCGGTGTAAACCTGTTAAGGGAAGGGCTTGATATACCGGAGGTAAACCTTGTGGCTATTCTGGATGCAGACAAAGAGGGTTTTTTGCGTTCCACAACAAGCCTCATTCAAACGGCCGGTAGGGCTTCGAGAAATGCCGATTCTAAGGTTATATTCTATGCCAATACGATAACTGAATCGATGAAAAAGGCTATAGAGGAGATCGAAAGAAGAAGAAAGATTCAGGCGGAATACAACAAAAAACATGGAATTGTGCCGAAGACTATAGTTAAATCGAAGGATAACAAGATGTTAGAGATGTGTAGCTTGGATTATATGGATAAAATTGACGTGTTTGAAGAAGAAATTGATAGAAAGGATATACCGAAGAAGATTAAGATGCTCAAAAAACTCATGCAGAATGCTGTTAAAAAAATGGATTTTGAAAAGGCAATAGAGTATAGGGACGAGATTGAGCGTCTTAAAAAACTTGACCTTGAAGCGGGATAATATATTATCTTGATAAGTTTTTTTACAGGAGGAGAGATGCTTGAACTAAAAAATATAAAGTATTCAAAAAGCGGTAATGAGATAATTAAGGGCATAGATATGAAATTTGAAGAGGGTAATGTTTACTGCATTGTAGGCAATAATGGAGTAGGCAAGTCGACCATTGGATACATAATTATGGGCTTGAGTGATTATAAACCTACAGAGGGCAGAATTTTTCTGGATGGTGAAGATGTTACGAATCTTGATGTAACAGAAAGGGCAAAAAAGGGAATTTCTCTCTTGTGGCAAGAGCCTGCGCGGTTTGAGGGTATAACGGTTGAGAACTACTTGAGGCTAAACAAGGATATAAAGAAAGAAGAGATTGAAGAGGCTTTGAGACTTGTAAATTTGGATCCGAGTATGTATATGCGCAGGTACGTTGATAAGAAATTGTCAGGTGGAGAGCGCAAAAAGGTTGAGCTTGCAAGTTGTATTTTGTTGAGGCCTAAGTATGTAATTATGGATGAGCCAGACAGTGGAATCGATATAATGAGTTTGGATATGATAGTTAAGGTGATAAATCATTTTAAGAAAATCGGAAGTGCGGTTATAGTTATTACTCACAGGAAGGAAATAGCTCTAAATTGTGGCTATTCATACTTGATTTGTTCAGGCAAAGTATTTTTGGAGGGAGACAGCAAGAAAATCGTCTCTTACTATGAGACTACGTGTGATAACTGCGGACACGTCAACTATTTAGAGGAGGAGTGATGGATATAGTAAAGGGTTACGAAAAGGAATTTGAGCAGTTAGTTGAGATATATGAGAAAAATACGAACGATAAGAGCTTAAGAAGCCCCGGCGTTGCAACAATAATTGTCAGTGGTAACAAGGTTGTGGGTCTAAACAGCGTTAAGGGCATGGGGATTACATCAAAAGAAAGGGCTGATGGGCTTGTGATGATAGATGTGGAGATTGAGGATAACACGATAATTCCCATTCCTGTCCATTTGTGCACAGGTTTTTTAAAAAAGAGGGGGGAGCAAATTCTAAAGTTTAACTATATCATAGGCAATAATGTTAAGGTTAAGTTTAAATCCCACTGTATATTGACTAAAGTCGAGAAGCTTCACCATTATATGGAAAGCGATATGTATATCGGTAAAAACTCGTTTGTTGTTTATGAGGATGAGCATTTTCACGATGAAGGCGGTGGCGTGTTTGTCGAGACAATAACAAAAATGAAGATAGACGAGGGTTCGTTTTTCTCAAGCAAGTTCTATGAAACCAAAACGAGGGTCGGTAGGATAAACGTCATTATGGACATAGAGCTTTTGAAGAATGCAAAGGCCGATCTTGAAAGCAAGATATACGGTAGAGAGGATGATATTATTGACATAAGAGAGGTTTTGAGGTTGAGCGGTGAAAATTCGTCGGGTATTGCAAAGTCTACGGTCTTTGCAACGGATAGAACAAAGGCGCATGTTGTAAATGAAGCCTATGGCAATGCACCTTATGCACGGGGTCATATTGAGTGTAACGAAATCGTTAAGGGAGACGATGTTGAGGTTTCAACATTGCCGCTGTTGAAGGTTTTAAACGACAAGGCAGAGCTTACGCATGAGGCAAGTGTCGGCAGGATTAATCAAGCACAGCTTGAAACATTGATGGCTAAAGGATTGACGGAGGATGAAGCTGCTGAGTTTATTGTCAATGGGTTGTTGAGCTGATGCTCAAGATTTTGTTTTTAATTTTTCTGTTATTTTTGTTTGTGACTATATATTCGTTTAAAAAACGCATTGATAATATACTTGATGTTTTGTTTCCGCCTAAAAATAAAAGAAAGGGAGATGAAAATAGCCCAGATGTGCTTGTTAGATGTGTGAACTGCGGTGTTTATTTACCAAAAAGCGATGCAGTTAAAAAGATAAAACTCAACGGAGAGATTTTGTATTTCTGCTCGGAACAGTGCAAGAAGGAGTACAGCAAAAAAAAATGATCTTTCTTGTTCTTTCTGCTATTCTTTTAAGCATTGCCACGCCACTTTCCGTTGCTTTTGATAATATATCTATAGCTGTTGGTGTTATAGGTTTGATCTTGCATGCCAAGAAAATCAAATTAAAAGACCTGGATTTTAGGGTTTTAGGTGTATCTGCCGTTGGTTTTCTATCTTCTGTTTTGTCTATTAATCCGTTGAAGAGTTTAAAGAATTCACATTACCTTTGGCATTTTTTGCCCTACTTCATCATGTCTCGTGTAGATAGGAGAAAAATTAAAACAGTGCTAACAATTTTAGGTATAGCAGCTATTATTTCATCGTTTGCTGTCGTATTCCAAGCTTTTACGGGTATAAGGATAAATCATGTGCATTTATACCAGCTTAAGCACATACATTTTTTCTCAAGGCCGATAAGAGCAGAAGGATTGTTTAGTAATGCATTAACAACCGCTGGTGTTATAGCCCCAGTTACGTTACTATTTTTTTCTCTGTCTATATTCGAAAAAAAGATAATGAGGATGTTCTTTGTGTTTGTGGCTCTAATAGGTTTTGCTGCTTTAGTTCTTAATTTCAGCAGGTCTTACTGGGTTGGCAGCTTTTTTGCTGTTTTGTTAATGCCACTCATTTACTCGAAGAGGAAGCCGCTTGTTTTCGTGCCCATTGTTGTTCTTACTTTAGCTTTTAGTCTTTATGAGTTTGTTCCTTCTGTTCACAACAGGATTGAATCCATAGTTAGGTATAAACACGATACTTCAGCTATGGATAGGATAGCCCTGTGGGAGGCTGGGTTGGATTTGTATAAGCATTACGATCTAAAATACAAACTTATTG
>WFRG01000018.1 GCA_015486705.1 Hippea sp.
AAATACATTTCTACAGGCCAGAACGCAATTAGGGTAGATAAAAATAAAATAGACAGTGTCAGTTTCACCCTTAGCAAAGAGGCCGATGTAACTGTTCATATTTCAAATTCCAAAGGAGAAGATATTGCCGATGTGGATTTGGGAAAACTCTCAAAAGGTGCCCACTCATACACATGGAACGGTAAAGATAACAAAGGCAATAGCGTGGCATCTGGAACATACGAAGTTAGAATAACAGCCAAATATGACGACGGTACACAAATAACGCTATCAAAAAGCGCTGGTAGAGTGATAGCTGTGAATTTTGATGGGAGCCAAACTATGCTTGTCACAGACTCAGGTAAACAAATACCACTATCTCAAGTTCAAATAGTGTCCTCAGGAGGTTAACCATGATAAGGGCTTTATATACGTCGAGCAATGCCCTATTTGACCAACAATTAGGCGTAGATTCTATTTCAAATAATATTGCTAACGTAAACACAATAGGTTTTAAAAAAACAAGGCCTGTGTTTAGTTCCCTTCTCTATCAATCGCAGAAAATAGGCTTGGCTGGACAGGACCCAATGCAAATAGGCTTAGGTTCAAGGCTTCAATCAACAGACACAATAATGGCCGAAGGCACTTTAGTGCAGTCCGACAAAGATACAGATTTAGCTATAGAAGGAAATGGATTCTTTACACTATTAAACCCCAAAGAAAACGAAACCGGTTTTCTATTCACAAGAGCCGGTGATTTTTCAATAGACGCAGATGGAAATTTGGTAAATCCAGATGGATTTAAAGTCGTTGGTTGGCTAGCTCAACCATCTCAACAAGGAACAGGATATTTTATACCTAAAGACCCAACCACAGGTGTACCAACAAGACAAGTTGAACCCATAAACTTCTCAAATTACGAGAATGTGTCAGCAGTAGCCTCAACATACATAAAATTTAAAGCCAACTTGAACTCATCATCAGAGGTAAAAGAATATGCACCCTTAGAAACAAATAGCGACCCAAATATGCGAGTGGACTTCAGTTCCATCTTTAATAATGACGGAAAGCTCTTGAACGTAAAAGATGGCGACAATTTCCAAATTAGCTTTGATGGCGGTCAAACGTGGCACACATATGAATACGATGATAACGGAAAAGTATCACAAGGCGCAGAAAAATTCACAACAATTGATGATTTGATTCAAGATACATCCAACGATTTGCAAAAAGATAAAATAAATGCTAGTGCCACATTTGAAAATGGACAATTGATATTGAAAAACATAGGAAATACCAATCTAAACATTAGGGTAAGACCAACAACAGAAGACCCAACTTTCCCTACTCCTCAGGAAAATCAAAAACTAACAACAGTTTTCGAAAATTTAAATCAAATAATCAAGCCAGGACAGACAGCTTCAACTCAGCAAATGGAAACTGCAACACATGTGGTGCACTCATTTTTTTACGACTCAACTGGACAGAAGCACAAAATTGATGTAAATTTCACCCGTATAAATCAAAACCAATGGTCATATAATATAACACTGCCAGATGGTGACGGCACAATAAAAAATAACACAGGCATAATTAAATTCGATAATAACGGAGGATTAGACCCTAAAACACAATCACCAACAGTAGACATCAGTTTAAACAATGGAGCCCCTGAAATGCAGCTGTTAGTAAATTTTTGGAATACAGATGATGGCACATATAAAGACAATCAGTTCACAGGCCTAACGCAATTCGCATTAGATTCAAATACAAACGACCAAACACAGGATGGGGCACCACCTGGCTTACTCCAGAAACTGTATGCAGATAGAACAGGAACATTCTATGGCATTTATTCAAATGGAAAAAATTATCCAATTGCACAAATAGCCGTTTCAAAATTCATGAACCCTCAAGGGTTGGAAAGGGTTGGTAAAACAGCCTTTAAAATAACCCCGAACGCGGATAAACCCGATGTTATATCATCTAATGGATTTATAGGTATAGCAAGTGAAGATGGTAGAGGCATAATATTATCAAGACACTTGGAGTCGAGTAATGTAAACTTGGGTGACGAGTTTGTTAATCTAATTGTATATCAAAGGGGTTTTGAGGCGTCCTCAAAAGGCGTAACCACAGCAAATCAAATGCTTATGACAGCTATTGGATTAAAAAGATAATAGGAGGTAAATAGTTATGTTAAGGTCATTATGGAGTGGCGTATCGGGTTTAAAATCAGAGCAAGAAGCAATGGATGTTGTAGGAAATAACGTGGCAAATGTTAATACCATAGGGTTTAAAAAAGGTAGAATAACATTCGTAGATGTGTTGTCTCAAACCATGAGTGCAGCTACAGGGCCAGAAGGTAACATTGGAGGTAAAAATGCAACACAAGTTGGCTTGGGGGACACTGTAGCCGTGGTAGACAATATATTTGCCCAAGGAAGTTTGCAGGCTACAAGTAAAACAACCGATTTGGCTATACAAGGGGATGGTTTTTTTGTTGTTAGCGATGACGGCGGGAAAACTTATAGATACACAAGGGCTGGCGATTTTTCATTTGATGCAGCAGGAAACTTAGTAAACCCCGAAGGCTTCATCGTTCAAGGCTGGATGGCAAATGATGAAACACATAAAATTAACACAGCAGCAAGTATAGAAAACATCGTAGTTCCACAGGATAAAACTGTTCCTGCGGGCATAACAAAAAATATCACATTAAAAGCAAACTTAAATGGTGGAGATCACATAGAAGAAATGTCTCCGGCACATGGTTCTGTCGATGAAAACGGAAATCCAGCCACCCCTGATGATATGGCAGTGTTGTTTGACGTGAATGGTGATGCAATTAATTTAGGGAAGGAGACTGCAAAATTTGCTGCACATGATACATCATTTAGTAAAATTTACGACATAAATGGTCATCAAATACAGCTAGCAAGTAACGCTACAATTTCTATGGATATAACCTACAATGGGACAACAAGTACAATAACAGTTAGTAAGAGTGAATTTAACACATTAGGGAGTTTGGCAAGCGCTATAACGAAAGCGGTAAGCCATGCTTTTGGATCTCATATCGCAAGCCTATCAGTGACACCAGATGGAGAAATCAAATTTAAGGATGTAGCAACGTCAAAGAGTATCACAATAGCAAATATAGCAACTGTAGGCGATTTAAATAGCTATTTAAAACATGCCCTAATAAACCTACAATCTGGTGAAGGGCGTAGCGCAACAATAAATGCTGGAGACTCAAGAACAACCTTAGCCTTTTTAGGCAAAGCTGGAGATGTATTAGCTATGAGCTACGATGGTGGAGCAAACTACAACACATACAGGTACGTGCAATCAGATACAGGCGTCGGGCATAACGACTTTCATACGATAGAAGATTTAAGGGCTGAAATTCAAAACGATATAGTTAACGGAGGAAATGCAGGGTCAGCTGGAGCTTGGGCTACCTCTACCACTCAAAACAAAAATTGGGTAACCATAGATCCTAAATCTGGCGAAATAACTATACACAACTACAACACTGACAACAAGGTTATAGGTGCCGTGTATTCCAACAATTTAAAATTTGCAACAATAATGGGCACTTTATCCGGACTCGTGAACTCAGGTGCTCAAGTTTCATCTCAACCATTTGAAGCAGCAGTTCATGTAACATCAATAGATGTATACGACTCTTTGGGCAATAAGCACACAGTAACGTTTACATTTAGAAAAGCGGCTTACGACCCAGTTACACAGCACACAACATGGGATTGGCAAGCAACAGTTCCTCAGCCTGGAAGCGTATCAAACGATAGCGGAGAAATTCAGTTCGACCAAACTGGTAGATTAGTCTATCTATCAAGTCCATTAGCCATAACTGTGGACTGGAAAAACGGTACAACACAGCAAGTAATAAATTTAGATTTTGGTGATATAAATACATTTGATGGATTAACTCAATTTTCACTTCCATCTCAAACAACAGCTGAAACACAAGATGGTTACCCCGGAGGCACTCTCCAGAGAATCATGATAAACCAAGATGGAGTAATTGTAGGAATTTTCTCAAACGGAAAGAGTTATCCATTAGCTCAAATAGCATTATCTAAATTTGCAAACAACGAAGGTTTAATGAAAGAAGGTAGTTCTATGTATTCTGAAACTTCCAATTCAGGAGCTCCAATTATAGGAACCGCGGGAACTGGCGGTAGAGGAACATTTGCACCTAGCCATTTAGAGATGAGCAACGTTGACTTAGCAGAGGAGTTCACGAACATGATAATTTACGAAAGGGCATTTCAGGCAAATTCACGAAGCATCACAACATCCGATCAAATGATTCAAGAACTATTGAATCTTAAGAGATAATAACCTCTGGGGGCTTGCCCCCTTTTTCTAATATGCTTTCCAATGGATTAAACATATCGGAAGGAATAAAAACAGGTTGTGCTCTGTAACCCCTGAAAAATCCCCATTTTAATTTCAGGGCATTTGCTCCTCCAACAGTAGCCCACCTAAAAATAGTATTAGCATCCAAAAAAGGGAATTTACTCTTTATAAACCTTAATTCATTCAAGAAATTTAAATCAGTATTGCTAGACAAACTATCTGTCCCAATTGCAACATTCACACCGCTCTCATGAATAGAATAAAGATTTGGAAACTCACCTGTGATGTAATCATTGCTCCTCAAACACAAGCACACCGTCCCATCTAATTCCCTTATCTTTTCAAAATCGCTTTTTTCACCATAAACGCAGTGGACAAATACAGTCCCTTTCTTTAAACAACCACATTTTTCCAAAAAATCCCAATGATTTTTAAAATCTAAATTATCGTCAATCAAATCCAAACCATTCAAAAAATCAAACAGTTCCCCTTTTCGGTGAAAAAAATCCAACTCTCCACGGCTTTCAAGAAAATGAATTGAAGTCAAGGAAGACTTGCTACACAGATATTCCATTAAGCACGGATGAGAAGAGTATATCGAGTGCGGTGTTAGAGAAATCATTTTGTTGTATATCTTTAAACCATTAAGTTTATCTCTAACCTCGCACGCTTTTTCCTCTTTTAAAGAATAATTTTCATAAAAAACCACTGACTCTGGTATTTCCTTTTTTAAGATATCCACACTTAGAAGCGTATTTGATATATCGCCCACAACAAAAACGCCACTTTTTTTAAGTTCCTCAATGCCAT
>WFRG01000019.1 GCA_015486705.1 Hippea sp.
CTCTCTAAAGTATTGAAGTTCTGCAGGTATGTTTGATATTCCAATTTTTGCGCTTGAGCCATTATGAGGGGTTGGCTATCGGCTTTTACAAGTTTATCTATCATACCTTGAAGGTCCATCCCACTGCCGAGACCCAAAACGGTAAAACTACCTAAATCCATAACCCCCTCCTTTCATATCTATAAATCGGATTAAAAAAAACAAACTTTAACCTGCTGATTGATTCTTAAGTCTATAAACGTAAGCCAAAATTTCAGCAACAGCTTTATACAATTCTTCCGGAATTTCTCTGTCTAACTGAACTTTTTTATAAAGTTGTTGAGCTAACTCAGGTTTTTCAACTATAGGAACACCATTCTCTTTTGCTATTTCTTTTATTTTTTGGGCAATTAGATTAATCCCTTTAGCAACAACTTTAGGGGCATTCATACTTGAAGTGTCGTATTTTAACGCAACTGCGTAATGTGTTGGATTGGTGATTACAACATCGGCTTTTTTAACTTCTTCCATCATTCTACGGCGTGCCATTTCCATCTGCATACTTCTAATCTTTTGCTTAACTTTAGGGTCACCTTCCATCTGCTTATATTCGTCCTTAACCTCTTGTTTGGTCATCCTAATACTTTTCTCAAAAGTGAACTTCTGAAACAGATAATCCAATATCGCTACAAAAACGATAAAAATCAGCATATAAACTACAATCAAAAATGTATCCTTCAACAAAGCTAAAAACACCACATTCTCTGGTTGTTGAGTCAAGGTTTGCCATTTATTAACATGACTTTTAACAAAAACCAAAAGTATATATGCCATAACAAATGCCTTTAGAAATGATTTAACAAGCTCTCCGAACGATTTTAAAGAAAACATATTTTTCAAACCATTAACGGGGTTAATCTTGTCAAATTTCAGCTCCAATACTTTTGGTGTAATCATAAACCCTACCTGAACAACATTAATTAGAAAAGCAGCAACAAATATTACCAAAAAAAACGGAAGTAAAATAGAAAAAATATCTTCACTTACAGACCTGAATAAAAAATTAGCGGAATCTAAATTAAGATGAAAACTCCCCGCAAGTTCAATAAAGTGGACAAAGCTTTCCTTTAATTTTTCACCCAAGTTTAAAGCTGTGAAATAGAAAAATATAACGCTAACAAGAAGCAAAAAAGCTGTATTCAGCTCTATTGATTTAGCTACCCTGCCCTCTTCTCTTGCTTCCTGTCTACGTTTCGGGGTCGCCGGTTCGGTCTTATCCTCATCTGGCATATCAACCCACCTTTATTATTGCAAACAAATATTTATATGCTTCGTTGTAGTAATGAATTAAAGCATTTGACATAAATATAAACGAAGAACCCAAAACAATAAAACCTATAGCAATGCTTAAAGGAAAAGCAACAATCATTATATTCATCTGAGGCATTGTTCTCGCTATTAAACCAAAAACAACTTGGGTGATAAACAAAGCCAATATAGCAGGAGCTAAAACACTAAAAGCCACGGTAAAAAGCATAGATACTAAACGGTTAAATATATCAAAAATACTTTGATTTATAACAAAGGCGCCGACAGGTAAAATTTTAAAACTATAGGCTATTGCTTTTATAAACATGTAATGCCCATCTACAGCCAAAAAAACAAGAATGGCGAAAATACTTTCAAATTCACTAAGAACAGATATCTGTATATTCTCCTGTGGGCTAAGCACGTTTGCTATTGCAAAACCCATGTTAAATCCCACAAGTTGCGCACCCAACTCTACACCATTCCACACAAAATGCACAGTCAATGCCAAAAGTATTGCAAAAACCAATTCCCTAAGTACAACAGAAAAAAGCATAATCGAATTCAGCGCTTCAATATGTATATACTGCTTTACAACGCTAAACAAAGCTAAAGAAAATACAAAAGAGAAACCTGCCTTCACCTGTGGTGGAATAGAAGCTGAAGAAAACACAGGCGCAAATACAATCACAGAAGAAACTCTTAAAAGCACAAACAAAAATATAAGAAAATCACCATAAAAATGAGAACTGTAAACGAGTAATTCATTCATTTAATCAGAATTGGGATATTCGAATACAACTGAACAACATAATTTACCATCAATTTGGTCATCCAAGGAGCAAGAAAAATCAAGGCCACCGCTGTTGCTATAATCTTAGGAATAAACGTTAGAGTCATCTCTTGTATTTGAGTAACTGCTTGAAAAATACTGACAACCAAGCCCGCTATGAGGCTTACGATTAACAAAGGCATAGACAAAAGCATGGTTATCTTCATAGCTTCTTTTCCTATTGAAACAACGGTCGTCACATCCATACGCTACCTCGCAAAACTCTTAAATAGTGATAGAACAACTAAGTTCCAACCATCGGCAAGTACAAATATTAAAAGCTTGAATGGCAAAGAAATCATTATCGGCGGTAACATCATCATACCCATACTCATAAGAATACTAGATACAATCATATCTATAATCAAAAACGGTATGTAGATTATAAAACCTATTTCAAAAGCTGTTTTTAGTTCGCTTATTATAAACGCAGGAATTACTATGCCCATTGATAAATCTTGTGAATTTTTAGGGTTTTTCAAATGCGCAATTCTCAAGAATAAAGCTAAATCTTTCTGGCGAGTCTGTTTTAACATAAATTTTTTTAACGGCTTTGTAGCTCTATAGTATGCATCTTCAAGTCCAATTTCGTTTTTTTCAAGTGGCACATAGGAGTTGTAATATATTGTCTTTATCTGTGGCGTCATGATAAAAATAGTTAAAAATAGGGCAATGCCTATTAGTATTTGATTGGGTGGCATCTGTTGTGTTCCTAAAGCTTGCCTCAATATGGCAAGAACGATAATTATCCTAGTAAACGAAGTCATCATAATGAGAATAGAAGGAGCCAAAGCAAGAACCGTTAAAATAACCAAAAGTTTTATAGATTCCGCTACTGTTGTTGGATTGTTTGTAGCGGGAAGTGTAATATTTAACGATGGTGTCACCACATCTGCGCTAAAAGCAGAAACAGGGATTAAGAGTAACAAAAATAACAAACTAATCTTCTTTATCATCATTGAATTCCTTCAATATTGTTACATTTTCACCTACACCAACAAGCATCTCTTTATTGTCTAATTCCACTATTGCTAAATAGTGTCTGTTATCCAAGTAAAGTTTACTCTTAAGTTTAATCCTCGCACTACTGTATTTACCCATACTATTTATCTTTCTTAAAACAAAGAAGAAAACAACTATCAACCCTAAAACTAAAATTAAACTGCCAAAAGCCTTCAGTGTATAACTCCAATAGCCTACCTCACCTGCGTAACTATAGTCTGGCAGAAATAAGAAAAGTAGAAGAAAAAAAATCATTTTACATTAAGTTCCATAAGGTCATCTTTTGTAAAGATTGTGGTTATACGTATGGCAAATTTATTATCTATAACAATTACCTCACCTGTTCCTAATGGTTTATCCTCCAAATTGATATTTATATACTCACCTGCCATCTTGTTGGTTTCTACAATATCACCCTCTTTCCATTTAAGAAGGTCTCTAACTGTAACTTTTGACGATGCCAAATCAAAAACCATTTTTAAAGGAATGTCAAAGTATTTTCCAAATTCATCCTTTATGGTTTTACTGCTACTCATTGTATTATGAAATCCAAAAAATATATTTTCCTAACCAAGTTCCTTTGCAATGCTTGGTTAATAGCAGTCATTAGTTCATTTTTTAGTTCTTCTTTACCAGATACAGAAAGTAAATCATCTGATGTTTTTGAAGAAAGCACAGTTATTATTGTGTCTCTAATGATAGCATCTTGCAAAGATATACCCTCTTTTTCACCCTCTTTCTTTTCTTTTTTAGCGGCAGACGGAATTTCAAGCAATATAAGTTTAACTTTCAAATATCTATCACCACCTACATCAGCCAAATTAACTATTAGGGGCCCTACAACTACAGGAGTCAAATGAGATTCATTAACAGGGGCATAAGATGGCGTAGGTTCCGGTGGAGGAGCTGACTCCTGTTGCGCTGCCTGTTGTTCGGTATTTTCCTTTTTTTTAGCTGGTTTTTTCTTACCACCCAAAACAAACATCTTTACTGCCACGCCAGCCACAACCAAAACAAGTACCACAACAATTATTATTAGAAGTTTGCCTTTGCCCTTTTTCTTTCCACCTTCTTGAGCTCCAGCAGCAGCTTCTTCTTTTTCCTTTGCCATAACAAACTCCTTAGTTTTTTATTTAACTATCATAAAACTAATTTAAAGTAAATAACTTTCATCCTTTAAAGGTCTGTTCATTAATGAATCCAAAGCTTCCAAAGGAGATTTCCTATTGTAAATCACATTATATACCTCTTTTGTTATCGGCAAATCAATATTATTCTTTAAGGAATATTTATAAACCGCCTTTGTTGTATTGACACCTTCAGGAACCATATTTATTTCCGATAAAATATCATCAATGCGTCTTCCTCTCGCAATTTCCAAACCAACAGTCCTATTTCTACTTAAATCCCCTGTACATGTTAAAACAAGGTCACCAATACCAGAAAGCCCCATAAATGTTTCCTTTTGGGCGCCGAACAACAAACCAAGCCTCATTGTTTCACTTAATCCTCTTGTTATTAGACTTGCCCTTGCATTCAGACCCAAATTAAGCCCATCACTTATACCCGAGGCTATTGCCATAACATTTTTCATAGCCCCGCATAGTTCAACACCCTTAATATCACTCGATGTGTAAACCCTAAACCTACTCGTTGAAAAAACAGCTTGCAAAAATCTCGCTGTTTCTTGGCTAATAGAAGCTAAAACAGTAGCCGTTGGTAAACCTTTGGCAACCTCCAATGCAAAATTGGGACCACTTAAAGCAGCGATTCTGAACTTTTCAATATTTAAAATATCCTTTATAATTTCTGTTGATGTAGAAAAAGTCTCAATCTCTATACCCTTAGACAAAGACACTATATAAGAGTCCACATTAGATTTTATAGAACTCAATATTTTCCTCAAAAAAGCAACAGGTATGGCTATTGCAATAACGTTTTTCTTATACACAGCCTTTTCCAAATCGTTTTCTAACTCTATAGAGTCGATAATTTTTACCCCTTTTAAATACAGCTCATTTTCCCTTTTTTTCTCAATATTTTTAAGCAGTTTTTTACTTCTAACCCATAGAGTTACTTTATGACCTTTTTTTGCAAGCAGATTCGCTATCGCTGTTCCCCAGCTACCAGCTCCTAACACAGATATATCAAGCATTTCTTTCATAAATTACCTTTAGACCAAATAGTGTTAAATGTGGTCTATAGTGTTGAATTTCTGGCAAATGTCTATAAAACAAAGCGCTATCTCCACCTGTTATCACTACTGTACAATCATAATCCATATCTTTCTTTATGCGTTTTATCATTCCTTCAATGAGAGACAAATAACCATAAAACAGTCCTGATTGAATACTATGCATCGTCGTTTTTCCAATAACTTCCGGGGGCATCTGCAAAGGAACACGAGGCAACTTTGCAGTCTTTTCGGCTAAAGCATCGGCTGAAATATTTATCCCAGGGGCTATTGCACCCCCTATGTATTCGCCTTTCTTATTTATAACATCAAATGTTATAGCTGTCCCAGAATCAATCACTATTAAAGCATCTTTAAACTCCTCGTAAGCTCCGACGGCATTGACTATTCTATCTGCCCCAACTTCAGACGGATTCTTATACCTTATAGGCATACCTGTCTTTACACCAGGACCTACTTCTAAAGGTTTCGTATTAAACACCGTTTCTATAGCATTGATAACCTTCGGTGTAATTTGAGGTACAACAGAAGAAACAATCGCACCTTCCACTTTTGAACTATCAATGGAATAAAGATTAAATAAATTATAAAGATTTATACAATACTCGTCTTGTGTGAGCTTTAAATTCGTGCTCAACCTGAAGTTTAAAAACCTATCATCCATAAAAACGCCTATAACTATATTGGTATTACCAATATCAAAGGCAATTAACATTACACCAATACCACCTTTGCTATTCTCTTTTTACCAACTTTTATTACATATTCCCCTTTTTTTAGCTTTAGGTTTTCATCTGCTATCTTTTCAGAATTTACGGAAACCGCGTTTGACTTTATCATTCTTCTAGCCTCGGATGTGCTTTTTACAAACCCTATATTCTTCAAAAGATGAGCTATCCATATGTCGTCTCCGTCTATCTTGTGCTCTATTGTCTCTATATCCTTTGGTATATCTTTCTTTTTAAACATCTCATCAAAGTGCTTCGCCGCCTGTTGAGCCAGAATATCATCGTGAAACCTCTTTGTTATCTCAGATGCGAGCATCTCCTTTGCCCTTTTGGGGTGCAACCTATCCTCTTTGACATCCTTTTTCATTTTGTTTATCTCTTCTTCCGATAGATCGCTCAAAAGTTCATAGTATCTCCACATCAACTCGTCGGATATAGACATAATCTTTCCGTACATGTCATTCGGATCATCGGTTATACCCACGTAGTTACCCAAAGACTTACTCATCTTTTGAACACCGTCTAAACCTTCCAAAATTGGCATCATAATAACTGTTTGTGGTCTCTGTCCCCACAGTTTCTGCAAGTGCCTTCCAACAAGTAAATTAAACTTTTGATCCGTACCTCCCAACTCAACATCACACTCCAAAGCAACAGAATCATACCCTTGCAACAGTGGGTATAGAAATTCGTGTATGGAAATGGGTTTATTCGAGCTAAAGCGTTTTGAGAAATCATCCCTTTCAAGCATTCTTGCAACTGTCATAGTTGACGCCAGCTT
Source organism: Hippea sp. (assembly GCA_015486705.1). The sequence continues at coordinate 6,825 of WFRG01000019.1, forward strand.
TATCATATCAACCGCAGTAAGCTTCGAATTCCACTGCGAATTGTAGACAACCTTTGTTTTTTTTTCATCCAATATCTTAAAAATTTGTTCTTTGTATGTTTGGGCATTTCTTTCGACCTCTTCTCTACTTAACGCTCTCCTCGTTTCACTCTTTCCTGTAGGGTCACCTATCATTCCAGTAAAATCACCTATTAGAAAATAAATCTCATGACCCAAGTCTTGAAAGTGTTTAAGCTTTTGTATTAAAACTGTATGACCAAGGTGCAAATCAGGAGCAGTTGGGTCAAAACCCGCCTTTATTTTAAGTGGTTTGTTATTTTTTATACTATCCTTAAGCTTTTCTTTTAGTTCCTCTTCGTCGATTATTTCAACAGTTCCTCTCTTTATCAGGTCAAACTGTCTTTGAACTTCCTTTTCCAAATCCATCACTCCTCCCTAACCACATCTTGAGTATCCACAGTTTCTGCACACAGCACAGCCCTCAACAATTTCCAGAGGAGAACCACACTCTGGGCACTCTTCACCTGTAACTTTTTTTGGTTCCTTAACCTCTTTTCCTGTGCCGTTTAAGAAATGGTCTCTCAAAATTTGAGCTATAGCGTCAGGAACAGATTTTATAAGTCTTCCATTATTCCAGATTGGTTGCGCTCCAGTTATACTTATAAGCGTATTTATTATACTCTTCACATGAACACCATTTTGCAAGGCTATTGAAATTAGCCTACCTATAGCTTCAGATAAAGCTGATATATCACCTCCAGATTTACCTATATTGGCGAATACTTCTATGGGCTTTCCACTCTCAGTGTTAACTGTAACATAAAGCGTCCCTCTGGATGTTTTCACTTTTTCCGTAAATCCATTTAAAACTACAGGTCTTGTAAATATATCAGTATGCCCTTTTTCCTCTTTCTTAGGCACTACTAATACCTGCTCTTGCCTTGATCCATCTCTGTACACTGTTATTCCTTTTAACCCTTTTTCGTAAGCATAATCATAAGCTTCTTTAACATCATCTACTGAAGTAGAGTTTGCCATATTTATTGTCTTCGATACAGCATTGTCTGTATATTTTTGAAAAGCTGCCTGAATGTCAATATGAGCCTTGTACGATATATCCATAGCTGTAACAAAAACCTTTTTTATATCATCCGGTATCTCTTCTATCCCTACTAAACTACCCCTGTTGTCGATAATCTTTTGAGCCAGCTGTTCAGTGTATACTCCCTTTTCTTTTAGTATATTAAATAACCTTTCATAAACATAAGGCAGCCTTTTACCATCCAAAACCTGTTTATAGTATGCAAGTGCAAATATAGGCTCTATACCGCTTGAAGCATCCGCTATCATTGATATAGAACCTGTGGGAGCTATCGTTGTAGTGGTTGCATTCCTCATGGGTATCCCATCTTTTACATAAATGCTATGCTCATAATTCGGAAAATTACCCCTCTTATTTGCCAGTTCACTTGAAGCTTCTTTCGAAGAATCTTCAATAAATTTCATTATTTTTTCAGCAATTAAAATAGCACTCTCAGAATTATAAGGTATACCAAGGTCAATTAGTAAGTCTGCAAAACCCATTACTCCTAAGCCAACTTTTCTGTTTTTTCTTGTATTTTCCTCAATTTCCCTTAACGGATATCTGTTAACATCTATAACATTATCAAGAAAATGAATAGCCGCGTGAACAACCCTTTTCAGGCTATCCCAATCTATTGCTTCATCGTAATCAAAATTACCTCCGCCTGTAACCCAAAGGTTTTTCATATCTTCTTTGACAAACTTCCCAAGATTTATCGAGCCAAGATTACAACTCTCATACGGCAACAAAGGCTGTTCTCCGCACGGATTAGTTGACTCTATCAGTCCCACTTCTTCTGAAAGTGGGTGTTTTTCATTAATCCTATCAATAAAGATTATTCCTGGCTCGCCATTCTTGTGGGCTCCTTTTGCTATTTCCTCCCATACAAAGCTTGCCTTTAGTTTGCCAACAGATTGCTTTGTTCTTGGATTTATGAGATCGTAATCATCATCATTTTTTAAAGCTTCCAAAAATTTTCTTGTTATAGCTACAGATATATTAAAGTTCTTAAACTCACCCTCTTTTTCCTTGCAATGTATAAATTCCAAGATATCGGGATGGTCAACACGCAATATTCCCATATTGGCACCACGCCTCACGCCACCCTGTTTTATAGCCTCAGTAGCACAATCAAAAACCTTCATAAATGACACAGGTCCGCTTGAGACACCCATTGTGGAGGAAACAATGTCATTTTTAGGCCTTAATCGCGAGAAAGAAAACCCCGTGCCTCCGCCCGATTTATGTATTAAAGCCGTTGCCTTTACAGCATCAAATATGCTCTCCATTGAATCATCTACAGGCAACACAAAACATGCAGAAAGCTGTCCAAGTGGCCTCCCAGCATTAACCAAAGTTGGCGTATTAGGAAGAAATTTTAGACTTGTCATAATTTCATAAAATTCAGATGTAGTTTCTTCTATATCTTTTTCGCTAGCACCATAGTTTTTATCCGCTTTTGCTATGAAATTGGCAACTCTTTCAAATAGTTCTTCAGGTTTCTCTGAAATATTACCTTCATTGTCTCTTTTTAAATATCTGCTCTTTAACACCACTAACGCATTTTCAGAGAGCAACACAACTAACCTCCTTGATTAATAAAAAAAGCATCTTTTAGCGTAAAAGTTGGGTACCCATTTTTCATTGTTGCCGTAAACAAAACATCGTACACATGCCCTATATTTAAGTCTAATTTATCAAAACTCACCATCCACAAATTAGACGTTCCATCGCCTAGCAAATACTTGGGGTATTTGTTTAAAATATAAGTTTTATCCTTAACTATCACATTTCTACCAATAAATAGCGGCTCCTCATTTAAAGGACCATGTGGCTCTAGCAAAACTAACTCCTCAAGAAACCTTCTTGTAAAAATAGAAAATGAAACATCACAATCCACTTCATATTTAAAAACAGGCTCATAATCTTTATACCTTTCTTTCACTATGTCATTCAAAGACCGTTTAAAATCTTCGAGGTGCTTATTCTTAATGGTGATACCCACAGCCATTCTATGGCCACCAAACTTTTCTAAAAGATGGGATGCCTCCTTTACAACAGAAAACAAATCAATATCACCCACACTTCTACCACTACCAACACTAATACCATCACCCTTTGTTATAATAATTGTGGGCTTCTTATGTTTATAAGCTATAGCATTTGCTACAATACCAATAACACCTTTATGCCAACCCTCCTTTGCAGCAACAATAATTGGGTCATTTGTGTTTCTAACTATTCCCTCAACTTCCTTTATAATTTCTAACTGCAATTTTCTTCTTTGTATATTTATCTCATCCAATTTTTTAGCTATTACTTCAGCCTCTTCAAACGTATCTTTCATAAACATATCAACAACAATGGATGCGTCGTTTAACCTTCCAGCAGCATTTATCCTTGGAGCTAAAACAAAACCAACGTGTTTAGAGGTAAGCATTCCATCTATTCCTGAAACCTTCTTTAAACTTTCAAGTCCGACCGTTGAGTGGGTATCGTTAAAAAGACCAATTTTCACGCATACTCTGTTTTCATCCAACAAAGGAACTATATCTGCAAGCGTACCCAAAGCAACCAAGTCTAAGTATTTTTTTAAGTTAGGTTCCTCCTTTCCATTAAAAAATCCTATTTTTCTTAATTGGCCTCTCAACGCCATAACTAAATTAAAAGCAACACCTACACCTGAAAGCTCTTTAAAAGGAAATTTTGAGTCGCTTCTTTTAGGGTTAACAACTGCATATGCATTGGGCAACTCTTCCTGGGGTTCATGATGGTCAGTTATAATAACATCTATTCCTACATTCTTTGCAAATTCAACCTCATCAATGCTTGTAATACCATTGTCCACTGTTATTATTAAACTTGAACCTTTACTCAATGCCCTTTTTATAGCTTCAACGCTCAATCCATAACCATCTTCTCTTGTTGGTATATAAAAATGTGCTTTTACACCAATCTCTCTAAAAAATCTAAGCAGCAAGCTTGTCGCTGTAACCCCGTCAGTGTCATAGTCACCTACAATAAAGATTCTTTCATTTTTATTAATTGCCCTAATAATTCTGTTAACTGCAATATCCATATCCCTTAGAAGGAAAGGGTTATAAAGTTGAGATAAAGATGGTCTTAAAAACGATTTTGCCTCTTCTACTGTTTTTATTCCTCTGTTCTCAAGAATCTTCTTTGTAGCTTCAAACAATTTCAAACTACCGAATTTCAAAACATTATTACTAAAGCAAGCTTCTTTTATTACTATCTTTTTCTTTGCCCCATCCAAACTTTTAAGTTCAATCTCTAATTGCATTTTTCTGTCTTTCAAAGAAATCCTTAAGTATCCTGCTATGATCAAAAACTATAGGTTCTGGTAAGTTATCCTCGTCGAATAGCCCTATCTCTTTTGCGTCATCACCAGCTTTCGGATTACCCTTTGCATGAGCTATAAAAACTGTTGTTATTGTGTGAGACCTTGGGTCTCTATCTGGATTCGAATACACTCCAAGCAAGCCTTCCAACTCCACATCCAAAGATGTCTCCTCTTTTGCTTCTCTTACAGCTGCATTTTCAGCAGATTCTCCATAATCTATATAACCCCCAGGAATTGCCCAACCATAAGGTTCATTCTTTCTTCTAATTAGAACAATTTTATCTTCTACTTTTATAATTA
>WFRG01000020.1 GCA_015486705.1 Hippea sp.
GCACAATAGTATTTGAGTTTATGGATTTGAATATAAAACACCGGATGAAATGTATAACTCAGCCTTTAAGAAAGAGACAGAAGGGCTGGCCCCGTTAAATTATTTCTATTTAACAGGGCTGGCAGCATGATAAAAAGAATCCACTTAAAAGAAAGAGAAATGTGTCTTGACAAAAGGCTCGGTTGAGAATTATAATGAAAGTTTAAAGTAAAATAGTAAGTAAGGAGGCGCAAAAATGCCAAAAACAATTGTTTTGCTTGGTACGCTTGATACAAAAGGGCGCGAGTTTGCCTACGTAAAAGAATCAATTGAAAAACAAGGATTCAACACAATACTAATAGATGCAGGTGTACTTGGTTCACCAACAATTAAACCGGATATAGCCAGAGATGAGGTAGCCATAAAAGCTGGAACAAGTATTGATTACCTGATTGCAAAAAATGATAGGGGATTTGCCATAGATTTGATGTCTAAAGGCGCATCTGCCATAATTCAAGAACTTCACAATAATGGCAAAGTAGACGGCATTATTAGCTTGGGTGGATCGGGAGGAACTGCGCTAGCAACATATGCAATGAGAGGACTACCAGCTGGTGTACCGAAAATAATGGTATCAACGATGGCCTCAGGTGATACGAAACCATATGTAGGCGTAAAAGATATAACAATGATGTATTCTATAGTGGATATCTCTGGGTTAAATAGATTATCATCTATTATATTGGAAAATGCCGCAGGTGCCATTTGTGGAATGGTGAAAGCTAGAACTGCCAAATCAAATGATATTGATTATGGAAAGAGAAAAACCACCGTTGGTGCTACCATGTTCGGTGTAACTACCCCCTGTGTAGATAAAGTCCGATCTATTTTGGAAGAGAATGACTGTGAAGTATTGGTTTTTCATGCAACCGGTACCGGGGGAATGGCTATGGAAAGCTTAATCGAGAATGGTTTTATAGATGCTGTGGCTGATATTACAACAACTGAATGGTGCGATGAACTTGTTGGAGGAGTGCTTTCCGCCGGTAAAACCAGATTAGATGCCGCGGCTAAAGCGGGTATACCACAGATAGTTTCTGTGGGAGCTTTAGATATGGTCAATTTTGGACATATTAACACAATTCCTAACCAATTTAAAACCAGAAATTTGTATAAACATAATGATAGTGTAACACTAATGAGGACTACTCCCGAGGAAAATCGTGAATTAGGCAAGGTTATAGCTGAAAAACTAAATAAAGCAAAGGGGCCGGTTGTACTGTTTTTACCTTTGAAAGGTGTTTCCGCCTTGGATAAAGATGGCATGCCTTTTTATGATCCAGAAGCAGACGCTATGTTATTCAAAACATTGAAAGAGAATTTAAAATCACATGTTGAGATTAGGGAAATAGATTGTCATATCAACGATCCGGAATTTGCTAAAGCGATGGCAAATGCATTACTTCAATTAATTAAAAAATAGAGGGAGGATTATTATGGCTGTTGACAGAACAAAAGCTTTAGAAAAATTAAAGGCACAAGTCGAGAAAAGAATACCTATAATTGGAGCAGGGGCTGGAACAGGCATATCTGCAAAATTCACCTTAAAAGGTGGAGCTGATCTTATAATTATTTATAATTCAGGACGTTATAGAATGGCAGGTAGGGGATCTCTTGCAGGCTTAATGCCCTACGGTGATGCAAATCAAATTGTTGTAGAGATGTCGAAAGAAGTTCTGCCTATAATTAAAGATGGAGCTGTCTTGGCCGGAGTTTGCGGTACAGATCCTTTTAGAGTAATGTCAAATTTTTTAAAACAATTAAAAGAATTGGGTTTCACAGGAGTACAAAACTTTCCAACTGTCGGGTTAATAGATGGACAGTTCCGCCAAAATTTAGAAGAAACAGATATGGGTTATTATAAAGAAATAGAAATGATAAAACTAGCACACGAGTTGGATATGCTAACATGCCCATATGTATTCAATGAAAGTGATGCAGTTGAAATGACAAAAGCAGGTGCAGACATTATTGTAGCACATATGGGTTTAACTACCAAAGGTTCCATAGGTGCCAAAACAGCTCTCTCTTTAAGAGAAGCTGCCGAACGAGTGCAGGCCATACATGATTCAGCTAAAAAAATAAATCCAGACGTTATGGTTATATGTCATGGAGGGCCTATTGCTGAGCCGGAGGATGCTCAATATATCTTTGATCACACAAAAGGTATTATAGGTTTCTTCGGAGCATCTAGCATTGAGCGTTTACCGACTGAAACAGCTATTGAAAATCAGACTAAAAAGTTTAAAAATTTAAAGATGGCGTAGTTCGGGACTATGTAGCTTTTATCTAAGAAAGTGGGTTATGGAAAAAAGAGGGATTATCAACAGGCTGTTGAGATACGACCCTCAGACCCACTTTCGTTTCCACTCTATCCATAGAAATTACCTCTATTTGCTTTAGGTGGTAGATATATTGGAGTCTATCTGGTTGTACAGAACAAAAAATATTTGACAGGAATATTTCCAACTGATAATATAAATCTACTATGTTACTAACTTTTATTTTTGGGTCACTGTTTGGTGCTATACTTCAATATGCCCATGTCAACAGATACGATGTCATAAGTGGATTGGCTATTCGCGAGGATTTGACTGTGGCAAAGATGTTATCCCTATCTGTTGGAATAGGCATTATATTGGTAAATTTCGAGATTGCATCGGGTCTTGCAAGCTACCACATAAAACCATTTCTCTTAGGAGGGATAGTATTGGGAGGCTTAGTCTTTGGCAGTGGAATGGCAATTTTAGGTTACTGCCCCGGAACACTCGCCATATCGTTAGGAGAAGGTTCTTTAGATGCTCTCGTTGGAATTTTGGGCGGGCTAGTTGGAGGTGTTGTTTTTACACTGCTTTTGCCATATATAAAACCTATTCTTGATACAAATCTGGGAAAAGTATCGCTGAACACATCGCTGGGGTCTGGCACATTATTCTTTGTATTAGTTGTAATAATCGGTGTAGTTTTTTCAATCTCTGCTTTCGTGCTTCACAAAATAGACAGGGTAAAAGACAAGAAATGGATACTATCCGGTATAGCGTTGGCATTTCTAAACGCTATTATCTTCCTCACCTTTGTCTCCAACAGACCCATAGGTGCATCAACAAGTTATCCATATTTTGGAGATCTAATCATAGGACTTACTAACAATAGTTATTTCGCAAAGATAAAAGTGCCTGGGCACTGGGAGCTTATATTTTTGGCCGGAGCAGTCGTTGCATCTTTTTTAATCTCTCTCATAAAAAAGGAGTTTAAATTAATCCTGATACATAACAATTGGCAAGTACACAAGGGCGAAAATACAATTGGCAGAGTTTTCTGGTCTTTTATCGGTGGATTTATACTAATTTTTGGAGCAAGAATGGCTGGGGGATGCACAAGCGGACACATACTCTCAGGTGGCATGCAGCTTGCATACAGTAGCCTGGTATTTGGAGTCTTTGTCTTTATTTCCTTTCTTACGGTTGGGGAGCTATTCTACAAACCCAAAAAATAATAAAAATAAAAAACCTGTTAGTACTGGAGGTAAAAGATGAAACATAAGAAGTTATTTACCCTTTCATTGGGATTGTTCTTAGTCATATTTATAGGCTCAATCGCCTATGCAAAACATAAACCAGTAATACATGTCTATGGACCGGGTGGGCCCTACCCTCCAATGCACGAAATTGCTCAACTCTTCAGCAAGAAATTTAATGTAAGAGTAATAGTAACAAGGGGACCGTCCAAAAAATGGATGCGCAAAGCTTGGAGAAATGGAGACATAATCTACAGTGGAGCAGAGTTCATGATGCAGCATTTTGTTTGGGCTATGAAAAGAAGGATTGATATAAAAACTATAAAGTCGCTATATTTGAGACCCTCAGGGATATTGGTGAGAAAGGGCAACCCAAAACATATTAGAGGATTCAGAGACCTTCTTAAACCCTATACAAAGATTTTAGTTGTTGACGGTGCTGGGCAAACGGGGCTTTGGGAAGATATGGCTGGCAAACAGGGCGATATAAGAATAGTCATGGCTTTTAGAAAAAATATTGTATTCCATGCAAAAAATAGTGCTGAAGCAAAAAAGATGTGGTTAAAGGTTAAAACTATTGACGCATGGCTTATATGGAACATCTGGCAGATATCTAACAAAGATATAGCAGATTTTGTTCCTGTCTCTAAAGAGTTTGTTATCTATAGAGACTGTGGTATTGCCATGACATTCAATGGTGAAAAGAAAGCGATTGTAAGAAAGTTTTATAATTTTGTGCAGTCTAAAGAGGCAGCCAAAATTTTTAAAAAGTGGGGCTGGATAACGGAATAAAATAGAAAGTCTTAATTAGTCTAAATATAAACTATACTCGGAGTGTTTTCTTCAGTAA
>WFRG01000021.1 GCA_015486705.1 Hippea sp.
ATATTGTCTATTATTTTGAGGCGGGACGCGAGAATTTACCGCTTTTTCCACCCTCTTTGTAGAGGAGATAGATATTTCTGATCTCTATGGACCTGTCAATGGCCTTGCACATATCGTAAATTGTCAACGCGGCAATGCTCACAGCTGTTAGCGCTTCCATCTCAACGCCGGTTTTGTGTGTAACCCTGACTTCCGAATATATCTTAATGAGGTGATTCTCATCGTCCATCTCGAAGTTGATGTCTATACCTTCCAAATTCAAAGGATGGCACATGGGTATTAGGTGTGGTGTATTTTTAGCGCCCATTATACCGCCTACCTGAGCAACAGCCAAAACATCGCCCTTTTTAACCCTGCCCTCTTTAACGGCAAGGTAAGCTTCTTTCGATAGGGCAACCTCACCGTAAGCCCTCGCAACCCTAACCGTTACATTTTTATTGCTTACATCAACCATTTTCGCGCGTTTCTGCTCATTGAAATGCGTAAAGTCCATCTATCAACCTCCAACACTGGCCATGCTTGAATGAATACTTTCACTCAACAACGAATGTTCTTTTGGCTTGATCTTAACAGAGTATCTAATCAACTCCTTGATCTTCTCAAAATTCCTCATCCTCAAAGCACCCTTGACATCCACCCTATCAGGATGACCAAGACACGGCAAAATAAATCCATCGCTTGTTAGCCTAATCCTATTGCAAACGCTACAGAATGCATGTGAAAGCGGCGTAATGAAACCCACATAGATATTATCAAGCTTAAAGTAAACAGCAGGACCGTTCGTCTTTTTGTCAGATGGTACGAGTGCGTATTTCTTTTCTATCTTAGATCTCACATCGTCAACAGAGATAAAATGAGCCTTCCAATCGCTCATTAAATCGGTTGGCATGAGCTCTATGAACCTTATATCAAAACCCACGCTTTTGGCAAAATCAACCAGATCCACAATCTCATCGTCGTTTATACCCTTCATAACAACGGTGTTAATCTTCGACTCTCTAAACCCCAGATTGTTGAGCATCTCAACACCCAAAAGCACATCCTCTAAATTACCCAGTCTCGTTATCATTTTAAATCTGTCTCTCTTTAGCGTATCCATGCTAACTGTGACCCTATCAAGTCCCGATACTTTCAACTGTCTCCCAAATCTCTTCAAAAGACTGCCATTTGTTGTCAAAGAGACCTCTTCGATGCCGTCAATGGACTTAAGCATAGCTATCAGGTCTTGAACACCTTTTCTGACCAAAGGCTCACCGCCCGTTAATTTGATCTTCCTTATGCCCAAAGAAGCTGCTACTTTGACAAAATCTGTAATCTCCTCAAAGCTTAAGATTTCACTCATGGGCTTCCAATTGATGCCACCTTTTGGCATGCAGTAGATACACCTGTAATTGCACCTGTCCGTAACTGATATCCTCAAGTAGTAGATCTCCCTACCAAATTTATCGATCAACTTCTCCATATCTCCATCATCCTTTCAAAATGCCCCTTATCATGGGATAAAACATCGTAAACACTCACAAAACCCCAAGCGCCAATATCCTTAATTTCCCCAATGTTTTCAAGCTTAATACCACCAATCAAATAAGCAGGATATTTCGATGATTCAACCATCCTTTTAGCCAATTCCACACCCAACGTGGGATGTGATTTATCCTTCGTTGTCGTTTCAAAAACGGGCCCTACGCCAATGTAATCGCAGCAGTCAGCCTTCAAAACATCATCCAAAGAGTGGGTACTCAAACCAACAATAAAGCCATCCCTTACAACCCTGCGTATTCTGCATGGCGGTATGTCCTTATCCCCAACATGTACACCATCCGCATCACTCAGCAAGGCAATATCCAGTCTATCGTCAACGATAAACAGCGCACCATAATTCTTCGTAAGCTTTCTAACCTCATCAGCGATGGACAAAAATTCCCTATCCGTCAGTTTTTTACATCGAAGTTGCACAATTTTAGCACCAAAGTCCAGCAGTTTTTTAGCGGATTCTACACAGCCAAACCTCTCGTCCGTTATACCATAAAACCCTTTCGGCAAATCCACATCGCCACCTCGTAGAGATTTGAAAAAAATGCTTTGGCTTTTGTATTTTCAAGCAAGTGAGCGTTTTCCCTATTTACAACAAGCAAAGGCGTAACACCGGCATTCAAACCCAATTCCACATCTGTTTCTTTATCACCAACAACAAAGGACTTCTTCCTGTCTATACCAAAATCTTTAACAGCTTGATCAATCATTCCAGGCTTTGGTTTTCTGCAAGAGCAGTTATCCTCAGGCCTATGGGGACAGAAGTAAAACGCATCTATCAAATTATCCAACAT
>WFRG01000022.1 GCA_015486705.1 Hippea sp.
AATACAGAGGAGTTGCTGGATTTCTTAAAGAGACTATTACTGCTTGGCCAATACGAAGGAATGAATCCAAAGTCTATTGTTAAAAAGGGGCTAAAGAGATTTGAAGAGGTTGATGTTGGAGAGGATGTAGTTGGATTTTCAGATCTGGTTAATCGTTTAGATATTAATGCTAAAACCCTTGAAGAGGTTTACGTTGAGCTAAAACAAAAGATAAAAAAAGAAATTAATATCATCAAACAAATTTTAAAAGAAAACAAAGAGCTTTTTCATGGCAATAAAACCCGAACGCTTAAGGCAATAGATGAAGAGAACATCTTAGAAAAATACGGAAAGCTAAAAGAAAAACAGTCCGATAACCCTTCTTATGGTTTCTTAAAAAACAACAAAAGCCTTCCATCAGAAGTAGAAGAAACCTTCAACGAGAATCTCAACAGGCTAATAGAAACAGCAGAGCAGTTTTTTCTCCTAAAGGGCGTCTATGAAACAGAGATAATAAGGGAACAGCTAAGTAAGCTGAAAGAACTTGAAGGAAAAATAAAAAACTCCCTAAATATTGTTGAAATCAGCACTATCTCTAAAGATATTAGCAGTATCCTAAGAAGGGATATGGGTGTAAGCTATGCCTTCTGCAGGCTCGGTGAACGGATATCCCACTATCTTATTGATGAGTTTCAGGATACATCACACAGCCAGTTTGAGGCAATGGAGCCCTTAATTGACAACGCCCTTGCTGGGGAGGGTAGTGTATTTGTTGTGGGCGATAAGAAACAGGCAATATACGCCTGGCGTGGTGGCGATTACACCATATTCGACAGGATTACATCCAAAGAAGGGATAAACAAAGCCAGGCTTAAGGTAAATTACAGGTCAGAAGGCAATATAGTGAGCTTTAACAACAAGGTATTCAAGGTTTCAAAATTGCTCAATGATGAATTTTCATCTGTTCTTTCAAATAATGATGTAGGAAAAAAAATAAAAAACGCCATTATCGATATATATAAATACTCCTATCAAAGGATAAACGAAGAGAAAAACAAAACTTTAGGCTATATTGAAGTAAAACTCGCCGATAAGGATGAAATAAAGGACAATGAGGATGAGTTTTACAGAAAGAGCACTCTCAAGCTAATGAACAGGCTCATAAACAAGCTCAAACTGAAACCCTCACAGATTATGATTTTGATTAGGCAAAAAGAAAACATCAAAAAGGTCTTTGCCTGGCTTAAAGAGGAATTTCCAGATATTGATTTCATTACTGAGGATTCACTAACACTAACAAGCAACTCGGAGGTAAAAAAGCTCCTGCTTGTTGCCTCTGCTTTAGCATTTGAAGAAGAACCTGCATACAGAAAAGTATTAGAGCTTCTAAATTGCAATATAGACATAGACAGCTTAGCTGAGCAGATAAAAGGCCTAACACCTTATGAGGTTTTTATAAAGTTGCTCAGCCTTGATAAGTTTAACAGTAAAAACGACAAGGTCTATTTCGACAGGCTCTTAGAAGAGGTTTTAAAGCTAACAGATCAACAGAGGAGCCTTCAGGAGATTGTTCAATACTTCTATGACAACCCGGATATCACCATAACACTAAACGAAGAGGTTGAAGCAGTAAGAATCATGACCATACACAAGGCAAAAGGGCTTGAAAGCCACACGGTTATTGTGCCGTTTTACGATTGGAGTCTATTTAGCCATCCAAAAAACTTCTATAGAGTGGTTGACTTATCGCCCATCTTGAAGGAAAAAAAAGCGTTTCTGAAGATAGACGAAAATATACGGCTATTCTTGGATGATGCAGTAGAGCAATACACAGACTTTGTAAAGACACAGTTCATAGAAGCCCTAAACCTCATGTATGTTGCAAACACAAGGGCCAAAGAAAATCTCTTTATAATAGGGACGTTCAAAGAGAAAAAGAACGCTAAATTGACATCTGGTGATATGCTTGATTCCATTCTAAAAGAGGCATATTCGGATAAGCTAAAGCAAAAGTTCTTCCTTAAGGTTTTGAAGATCGGCAAGCCGAAGAAGCAGGAAGAGGATAAGAGCGATAGTGGTAGTGGTGGTGGTGGTGGTGTTAGTGATTGTGAGATTAAGCAGTTGCCTAAAAGAGTCTCTATATCGAGGGAGTTTTTAAAGGTCTATCCCAAAGAAACTTTCAATGCCAACATAGAGGAGAAAAGGCTGGGCAATCTCTATCATCTTGCCATGTCATTCATTGGCTCAACAGAAGGCAAAAACATGGATGAAACAGCAGAGAAAGCCTATCAAAAGGCATCAAGTCTAATGGTATACGAAAACCCAAAGGCAGTTGATTTGATAAAAAACACGCTTGAAGACTTGAAGGATTACTTTGAGGATATAGAGGGCTTCTACAATGAAAAGGAATTTATAGATAAATATGGCAATATACTAAGGCCAGACAGAATCGTAGTAAAAAACGGCCAGATTTACATAATAGACTTCAAAAGTGGTAAAAAAGAAGATGAACACATAAAGCAGATAGAAGGTTATGTAAAGCTATTCAAAAAGGCAAAGGGCATCATATACTATGCAGATGAAAGGGAAATAGTCCATGTCGGCTGAGTTTTATAAGAT
>WFRG01000023.1 GCA_015486705.1 Hippea sp.
ATATTACACGAGATGAAACGTAGGGATAACGTAAAATATGGAATGGTTTCCATGTGTATAGGTGGCGGAATGGGAGCTGCTGCTATATTTGAAAAAGCCTAAAAATACTTAAGGAGGAATTTAAATGAAAGGTGGAGAGTTTGTCGTAAAAGACATCGAAAGCAAGGATATAGCCATACCAGAGGAAATGAACGAAGAACAAAGACATATGGCAGAAATGGTCGAGCAGTTTGTGATGAATGAAATTCTTCCAGATCTACCTGAAATCGATAAACACAACTTAGATTTATTAAAGAAAAAATTAAATCAAGCAGCGGAGTTAGGACTGTTAGGTGTTTATGCCCCAGAAGAATACGGTGGTGTTAACTTAGATACAAAAACGGTTGTTGCAATAGCAGACAAGATGGGTGGTGCTGGTTCTGCAGCAGTAGCATTTGCTGCTCATATAGGTATTGGAAGTCTGCCTCTGATTTATTATGGAACAAAAGAGCAGAAGGATAAATACTTGGAGAAATTAGCTACGGGTGAGTGGACAGCAGCTTATTGCCTAACTGAACCAGATGCTGGTAGTGACGCAATGAATATAACAACAACAGCAACACCATCAGAGGACGGCAAATACTACATACTCAACGGTTCTAAAATCTTCATCACAAACGGGGCAATTGCAGACCTTTACGTAGTATTCGCCAAAATAAACAAAACTGATTACGCTGCATTCCTCGTAGAAAGAAATTTTGATGGAGTTGAGATAGGTAGGGAAGAAGAAAAGATGGGTATTAGGGGTTCTTCAACAACTCCTGTTATGTTTGATAATGTAAAAGTCCCGGCAGAGAATTTGTTAGGAACACCTGGAAAAGGACATAAGATTGCTTTCAGTGTTTTAGACGAAGGTAGATTTTTGCTATCCATAGCAGCAATTGGCGGTTCTAAATACGCTTTAAGAGATGCTGTACAATATGCAAATCAAAGAAAACAGTTTAAAATACCTATATCACAGTTGGGAGCAATAAAAGAAAAATTCGCAAATATGGTTACAAAAATCTATATGGGTGAGTCATTGAATTACAGACTTGCAGACTTGTACGATCAAGAAATAGAAAAATTGGATCCAAATGATCCCGAATACTACGTAAAAAGACAAAGATCAATGGAGGAATTTGGAACAGAGTGCTCAATTTCAAAGGTATTTGGAAGCGAAGCCTTGGATTATGTAGTTGATGAAGTTGTCCAAATTTACGGTGGTTATGGTTTTACATGTGACTACCCAGCAGAAAGGTATTACAGAGATGCAAGGATAAATAGAATTTTTGAAGGAACAAACGAAATTCAAAGATACCTCATTCCAGGATTAATGCTTAGAAAGTCTCTCAAGGGTGAATTACCTTTGCAGCAAGCGGCGATGAAGGCTTTTGAAAAACTGATAACTCCTTCTTTCGATGAGGTAGATGATTCTGTTAAGTTTGCAAAAGAGAAGAAACTTATTTCTGATCTCAAGACTCTATTCTTAGCACTTAGCGGCATGACAGTGCAAAAATATATGGATAAAATTAAACAGGAAGAAGAGATTCTCTTCACATTAGCAGACATAGCTTCTTACATTTTTGCGCTGGAAAGTGCAGTCCTAAGAGCAGAGAAAGCCCAAGGAATGGTAAGCGAAAAGAAAGTTCCTCTGTATGATGCAGTCGTTGTTACATCTGCGTTCGAAGCTTCAACAAAGATTGAAGAGGCTGCTAAGAGATGCGCTTACTATGTTGGCGGCGACGCTTTGCAACCAATCTTAAGTGGAATCAGAAGATTCACAAGATATGACGCTTATGGGTTGCTCGAAGCAAAGAGAAAATTAGCGGATGCTGTAATCGAACAAGAAAAATACATATTCTAAAAAACTACTAAGGGAGAGGTTTTTGATACCTCTCCCTATTTCCTATGAAATATACAAGATATACATTAGACACACCATACCCGGTTGGGCCGGTTCATTTATATGTATTTGAAATAGATGATTATCTTGTCATGTTCGACACAGGTCCCTTTACTATAGGAGCTCTATCATTTATCAAAGAAAAGATAGATTTAAAAAAACTGAGATATGTATTCATAACACACTCCCATGCAGATCATTATGGACTTGAAAATTTCTTAGCAAGAAATAGCAATGCAACCATATTTCTTCCTCTTATGGACCATCAAAAATTTACAAATTTAGATAAAAGGATATCTGTTTCGAGCAGACTGCTTACGAATTATGGATTTACCAAAGAGCTCATCGAGGGCATGGGAACAATGATGCATGGATTTGTCCATAACATACCTATGGCAATTAACTACAAAATTTTAGAAGAGTCAACATGGGATGCACCTGTAAAATACATTTTATGCCCAGGACATTCAAAATCAGATGCAGTGTATCTAATAGGAGATTATGCTATAACAGGAGACGTTTTATTAAACAATATTTATCAAACGCCATTATTTGATATAGATTATGACAAAATGGATAGGTTTAATAACTACGAAGCCTACTGCAATACAATAAAAAAAATGCCTATTTTAAAGAACTACACGATATTACCTGGTCACAGGGAACATACATCAATTGAAGAAATAGTTACATTTTATGTAACAAAAACTATCGAAAGAGCAAGCAAAATTAAGGAATACAGAGAGCTCCCTGTTTATCAAATACTAAAAACAATCCTACCAAAGGCTTTAAAAGACCCATTCACAGCCTACATAAAGACTTCTGAAATCCTATTCTTTTTGGACTTTTTGAATAATCCGGGTTTACTTGTTTCAAGTTTAAAAGAGGCGGGCTTGCTCAATGAAAAGATAGAGCAAGCCATGAAAAGTATGTTCTAAATATCAGGCATCCTGTCAAACCACGGCTTGGCTTTTTCAAGCTGGGCCGCAAGCTTGAGTAGAGTAACTTCATCTCCAAATTTAGCCATGAAATGAACACCTATTGGAAGATTACTGTTCTTTGTCATAAATAATGGAACACTCATTGCTGGCTGACCTGTTTGATTTGCAAGTTGGGTAAAAGGCATTCTTGAAAGTTGTTTATAAGCAAGTTTTTCAAAACTTTTTACAACAAACGACAATCTTTCTGCTCTTAAAGATTCTATAAGAGCCACAGCCCTCTTCTCGGTATCAGACGGCGTTAACTCTCCAATTTTAGCAGGAGGGTATGACATTGTTGGTGTCATATAAAGGTCGTATTTTTGGTGGAATTGCCCCATAATTCTAGCCGCACTATCCCAAACAAATTTTGCCCAACTGGCCTTCCAAATCGGCACAGCCTCACCTATCCTTGCAATAAGCCAGGTTGTATTCTCAACATCACCTCTTCTTACCCTCTTATTTAAGAGTTTCTCAGCTCTTTTTAAAAAGAAATTCACTTCACCAAACATACCTACTACGTAACTTTGAGCTAGTTCTTCATAATTCAGTTCTGGCCTTGCTTCCTCAACAATATGTCCCAAATCCTCTAAAATTTTAGCAGTTTTTAAGACAGCATTTTTACATGCAGGATGCAATTTACCACCCAACGGCATATCCACACTGAAAGCTATTTTTAGCCTTTTGGGGGGTGTTTGTATTGCTTCATAATAAGAATAATTTGGCTCTTTTATCTCATAGGGGGAGCCAGGTTCTGCACCATGTGTTAAATCAAGTACTAATGCTGAATCCCTAACACTTCTTGTTAAAACATGTTGCACAACAAGACCCATCCATACTTCTCCTTCTGTTGGACCGTTCGGTGTTCTTCCTCTTGAAGGCTTTAAACCAAATAAGCCACAACAGGAGGAAGGTATTCTTATAGATCCACCACCATCGTTTCCTGTTGCAAGCGGTACTAAGCCGGCAGCAACTGCAGCTGCAGAACCACCGCTTGAACCACCTGGTGTATGTTCTAAATTCCACGGATTATGTGTTGGGCCAAAATATTCAGGTTCTGTTACGCCCATTAAACCGAATTCAGGCACATTTGTCTTACCAACTATTACAAACCCAGCTTTTTTCAGCCTCTTTACATATTCAGAATCTATATCAGAAATATAGTCTTTAAATAATTTGGAACCCAGGGTATATCCAACACCCTTATAAAGCTGCAAAATATCTTTAAGCATTATAGGAACACCTTTAAATGGAGCATCCGGCAACCCTTGCTTTATTAAGTCCTTTGCCTCATCATACATCTTCACTATAACGGCGTTGATTTTAGGGTTTATCCTTTCCGTTCTCGTAATAGCTTCATCCAACACTTCATTAGGCGAGATTTCTCCCTTTTTTATTAAATCAGCAATACCAATAGC